>JAGCCY010000323.1 GCA_017651385.1 Lachnospiraceae bacterium | reverse complement strand
TTATGCTCTGTGGTGCCCTTAAAGATGCCTCGTTGGTCTTCTGTCGTCTTTACTACGCAGCAGCATGCCTTTTCGGTCATATCAAGAGCCTCGAAATCGGGTTCGATCTCCATATTTCCGCACCACATTTTAAACTTTCTCACAAATGACTTAAAATCGGCAGTATAGTCGGCGTGTTCTTTTACCAGAAGATTATTGCATGACTTGAAAGCGTCGTTGATTTCAAACGAGTTACCTATACTTAAAACAGCAATGTCAGTTCTCTCGACTTTGGGAATCACGCTTAAGCGCTCCATCGAGCACATAGCCGGCGTGATCTCGCCGGGACCCCAGAGGTATTCGCCCTGTAAAGTCTTTAAAAGATGCGTTGCGACATAATCCGCCGAAACACCGTAACTGTAAATATCCGCTCTGAAGATCGCACCGCGTACAGCGTAACCCTTAAGCTCACCGGTGAAAAGATTGCGGTCTTCTGCAATCCCGTCCGCATAAGTGGGCACCATTTTGATCTCTGCGATGATCGAAGCATAAAGATCTTCGCCCGCATCTGCCCAGCCTGCCTTCGGATAGATGAACAAAACACTTGAGTCGACTGCGGAAGCGATCTTGGCAAAACCGTTCGTTTCGGCAAAAGAAACCGCCTCGTCCATGCTCTGTCTTGTCTCCTCAAAGATCAAAAGAAGAGGAGCTCTGAATCCGTAATTGTTGACCTGTCCGTCAATATCCGTCTTGGGCACATAAGCCTTAAGATAGAACTTTTCAAACTCATGCTCCCAGACTTTCCCGCCGTCAGCCAATACTCTGACAGCCGGTCTTTCCTGCATACCCATAATCTTAACCTCCTTTTTGAATGGTCTGTTGATTATAGAGTAATCGAATTCTATGAAATTTGATCGTCACGAGTTGCTTTATTTTGTGATTATCTTGCGGGGTGTGTCGTTTTACTTAAGGAAGGCGGAAAGCGGCAGGCCGGGGATAATCCCGATAAAGCACAAAAAAAGGGCCGCATACTGCGGCCCGGATCACTGATCTTATTAAGATTTAAACTTTTCTACGATCTTTGAAAAATGCATTCCGTTTGATGCCTTGACTAGGACATTGTCATCGGAAGCGATAAGCCGGTCAAGGGCCGAAAGGCAGTCATCAAGCGTTTTAAAATATACCATATCCTTATCGGGGGCTTTTTCTTTTGCCGCCTTGTACATGCATTCCCCAAGTTCGCCCACAAACACATATTTATCTATGGGCTTTGAAGCGGCATAAGCGCCGACTTCGGCATGCATGGTCTCCGTATCTTTGCCGAGTTCAAACATATCACCCAGGATCGCAACCTTTTTACCTTTGGCAAGACACAGTGTATCGACGGACGCTTTCATCGAAAGCGGAGCCGCATTGTAACAGTCATCTATAATATAACCGTCGCCGTTTTTAATAAGATTAAGTCTTCCCGAAATGGTAGTCGCCGAAGCAAGACCCTTTTTGATATCCTCGATACTCATGCCGAGGTTTTTGCCGATCGCCGCGGATACGCAGGCATTCATTACCATATGATTTCCGGGGATCGTGATCCTTGCGTCAAATTTCCGCTCACCGAGTGCGATCGTCATTTCGGAACCCGAAAGTCCGAGTGACTTAATGTTTTCGGGGTGTGCGTAATTGGACTTTCCAATGCCGTAAAATACAGGCTTTGTGCCATCCACATCCATAACGGTCATAAGCTTGTCGTCATCACCGTTTAAGAATATCGCGCCGTTTTTGTTTCTGAACTCAAATATCTCTGCCTTTGCTTTCAGGATCCCGTCGCGTGTACCCAGGTTTTCAAGATGGCTCTGGCCGATATTTGTGATCACGCAGATATCGGGGCGGGCAATCCTTGAAAGAACCCTCATTTCGCCAAAATCGCTTATGCCCATCTCAAGGACCGCGATCTCGGTGTCCTCATCTATCGAAAGAACGGTCAGCGGAAGCCCGATCTCGTTGTTGTAATTTCCCTGAGTCTTTAAAACCTTAAATCCTGCGGAAAGAACGCTGGCCACCATTTCCTTGGTGCTGGTCTTGCCGACGCTTCCGGTTATGCCCACAACCTTAACGGGAAGTATCGATCTGTACCATCCTGCAAGTTCCTGCAAAGCCTTTACGGTATCTTCAACCACTATACATGCGCCCGTAACACCTTCGGGCACATGGTCGCACAGCACTGCTGCCGCGCCCTTATCAAATACATCCTTTATAAAATCATGGCCGTCGACGCGCTCGCCCTTGATAGCTACAAAAAGGCTTCCCTCTTTGGCAAGTCTTGAATCCATCGTGACAGAGGAAATCAAAGCGCCGTCATCACTCCCGCATAACCTTCCTCCCGTCGCCTTTGCAACGTCATTTATCGAAAAACTCTTCATTTGTATCCGTCCTTGTCTTTAAAGATAAAAGCCTGTTCATTCCCATGGCTGCGACCATGTATATGATCGGGCTGTACAGATATAGGTATCTCGCCCGCGCTTCGAACACGGTCAAAAAACACATAATGGCAAGCATCACGATCATTATCGCGTTTTCCCGGTAGTCCGGATCGTCGCGGCGCTTAAGCACCGTAAGTGCACACATGCAAAGAGTAATGAACCAGAATCCCTGCATGATAGCCACATAAATATCGTGATTGTCGCCGATATGGTACACAAGACTTCTTAAGAATACCGCCGGAGCGTCGTCCCTTTCATAATAAGTCCAATAGAAATCACCTTCGTTGCCCCAGCCGTAAGTGCCGTCGTTAAAGTTTGTAAGCATCTTCTGTGCTTCAAACTTAAATATCCTTACCGGAAGCATGCTTATGATACGCCTGCCCGCCTCGATCATGTCTTCTCTGTTTCTTTCCTCTACCGTCTCATAGGCGAAAGAACGATTCACGTCTCCCTGATTGTATGCTCCGCCGTACTCCTCGTTAAGTCCCATCATAAAATAGTGCGCGGGAGTAACACTTCGGGTCTCATCCGGTTCAAAACCCGTGATCTGCTCCATTCCCGATCTTAACAAAAATGCACTTATCGTTCCTATCGATACGACCACGATAAAGAGAAGAACTTTCAAAATGTTCTTTCCTGCCCCGTTCGATCTTATCGTCGCAAAAAAATGAAATATCTCAAAGAACAAAAGCACTATAAACGTAAGTATGACCGTAGGCTTTATAAAATATCCGATA
>JAGCCY010000034.1 GCA_017651385.1 Lachnospiraceae bacterium | reverse complement strand
GTACACGGGTCTTAACATATTCCTTATCGGATTCCGACACCTTAACGCTTAAGTCGTCGCCTTCAGCGCTGAAGAACATGTCCGTCTGACCTTCCATCTCCCCTGTTTCATTGAACAGCGCACGAAACAGTACCAAAAACTCCGCTTCTCTTTGTTCGCTTCTTTTCATCCTAATGTTCCTTACTTAAACTTATCCCTGCCACACGAACGTTAACATCGGAAACCGTAAGACCGGTCATGTTCTCAACGGCCTGCTTAACTCTGGCCTGAACCTTCTGGCTCGTGCTCGGAAGATTATGTCCGTACTCAACGGTGATAACGATATCAATGGTCACCTCATTGTTAAGAACATCAACCTTAACGTTCTTTACGATGTTCTTCATGCCCACCTTGCCCAAAAGCTCGGTAGTGATGTTGCTGCCCATCGCCGAAACGCCTTCAACTTCCAAAGCGGCGATCGCTGCGATCTTGCCCACAACATCATTGGCGATCTTAACGTTTGTCTCACATCCCTTAACTGTATCCATTTTGTCCTCCTAATCACGCGAAAACTCGGTCAGCACAAGGCCGTTGTTTCGCTCTATTGTCATCTGAATACTCCAAGAATTTACAAATAAAAGCAAAGGTCTTCCCTTTAAGTCCGTAACCTTCTTCATATCCGAAGTGCCGGTAAGCTTGGCTACATCTATATCTTTGTTCTCGATCCACCTTATATGCTCGTAAGGCAGCATATCAAGCCTTATCTCAACGTTGTATTCGTTTTCCAGACGGTATTTAAGTACATCGAACTGAAGAACTCCGACAACGCCCACGATGATCTCTTCCATACCCGTATTAAGTTCCTGGAAGATCTGGATCGCGCCTTCCTGTGCGATCTGCGTGATACCCTTTATAAACTGCTTACGCTTCATGGTATCGATCTGTCTGACCCTTGCAAAATGCTCGGGGGCAAATGTCGGTATACCTTCGTATTTTACCTTCATCTTCGGTGCGCATACCGTATCGCCGATCGAGAAGATACCCGGATCGAACACACCTATGATATCGCCCGCATAGGCTTCGGAAAGGATCTTTCTTTCATCCGCCATTATCTGCTGGGGCTGCGAAAGTCTCATGACCTTGTTGCCCTGTACATGCCTTACTTCCTTTTCGGCATCGAACTTGCCCGAGCATATACGCATAAATGCGATACGGTCTCTGTGGGCCTTGTTCATGTTCGCCTGTATCTTGAACACGAATGCCGAGAAATCATCTTCCGTAGGCTCTACCGTGCCCTCTTCCGACTTTCTCGGAAGCGGTGATGTGGTCATCTCAAGGAAATGCTTTAAGAATATCTCCACACCGAAGTTAGTAAGCGCCGAGCCAAAGAACACAGGCGTTAACTTTCCCGCTCTTACAAGATCGATGTCGAACTCCGAGCTTGCGCCATCCAGAAGCTCTATCTCTTCAAGAAGCTTTTCTTCCGCTTCATCGCCGATCTCAGCCTTCATGGCCGCCTCGTCGTGAATGGATACTATCTTTGTCTCGCCTTCCTTTGTACCCTTCTGGGTATCTGAATAGGTATATATGCTCTCGCTCTTACGGTCAAATACGCCTTTAAATGCTTTTCCCGAACCTATGGGCCAGTTGATGGGACAGGTCGCTATCCCGAGTTCTTTTTCAACGTCGTCCAGTAGTTCAAAGGTATCATTGGCGTCACGGTCCAATTTGTTGATGAACGTAAATATCGGAATGCCTCTCATAGCACAGACTTTAAAAAGCTTCCTGGTCTGTGCCTCGACACCCTTTGATGCGTCTATGACCATGACCGCGGAATCCGCTGCCATCAAAGTCCTGTAAGTATCTTCCGAGAAATCCTGATGTCCCGGTGTATCGAGGATGTTTATGCAAAATCCGTCGTATTCAAACTGAAGTACCGAAGAAGTGACCGAAATACCTCTTTCCTTTTCGATCTCCATCCAGTCCGAGACCGCATGACGCGCCGTTGCCTTACCCTTAACGGAACCCGCAAGATTAATGGCTCCGCCGTACAGTAAAAACTTTTCCGTAAGTGTTGTTTTACCTGCATCGGGGTGGGATATAATAGCAAACGTGCGTCTTCTGTTTATTTCTTTGTCAAAACTGCCCACTTAACCAAAAACTCCTTACTTTAACATACTTTCTCCGGCGAATTCAGGCTTAATGTCAAAGTAATCAAGCACAGTCGCTCCGACATCGGCAAAGGTACTTCTGGTACCTCTGTTGCCCGGGCGCACATTCTTCCCGTACATTACAAAGAACACATACTCTCTGGAATGATCCGTAGACTGTGTAAATCCGGGGTCGCAGCCGTGATCCGCCGTCATCATCAATATATCGTCATCCCGCATCTTACTTAAGATCTCGGGAAGCTTTGAATCATAATAAGCTATTGCTTTTGCATAGCCGTCCACATCGTTTCTGTGGCCGTATATCATATCGGTATCCACAAGGTTTACAAAGCAGAGGCCGTCAAAATCACGATCCATCCACTCGATCGTCTTGTCTATTCCTTCGGGATTTCCGCCCGGAGTGTATACGTAATCGGTTATTCCTTTGCCCGCAAAGATATCGTTTATCTTGCCTATGGCAAGTACGTCCTTGCCCGCAGCCTTAAGCTGGTCGAGCATCGTGACCGCAGTGGGTTCAAGCGAAAAATCGTGCCTTCTGTTGGTACGTGTATAATTTCCGTTTCCGCTTCCGATGAAGGGACGCGCGATAACACGGCCCACACCGTGCTTTCCCTGAAGGATCTTTCTTGCTTTTCTGCAGATGTCGTAAAGCTCTTCAACAGGGACCACATCCTCGTGTGCGGCGATCTGGAACACAGAATCCGCTGAAGTGTACACTATGAGCTTACCGGTCTTTACATGCTCGTCACCGTACTCATTGATGACTACCGTACCTGAATAGGGTTTGTTGCACAGAACGCCTCTTCCCGTTACTTTTTCAAATTCATCTATTACTTCTTTGGGGAAACCGTCGGGATACGTGGGCATGGGGGTCGAAGAATTGATGCCCGCCATCTCCCAGTGGCCGGTCGTTGTGTCCTTACCTTTGGAAATCTCGGTAAGTCTTGCAAAACCGCCCGTAGGATCGTCAACACCGTCCAAAAAATCCACACCGTCTATATTGAAAAAGCCCATCTTTTTAAGATTATCCATATTAAAGAATTGGCTTTTGGAAATAGACCTTAAGGTGTTCGTCCCGACATCGCCGTAAGCAGCCGCATCAGGCGCTTCACCGATACCGAAACTGTCCAGAACTACAAGAAATACTCTCTTACTCATGCTGACCCTCCTTAAAAAATTCTTACCTTTTATTTTACCACATCATCTTTCTTTTTAAAAGAAAACAGGAAAGCCGTCTCCTCGTCCTTATACACAAAAATGAGCAAAACACCCAGTAAGATCGCGGAAAGGGTTATAAAGCAGTCAGCTACGTTAAACCTCGGGAAATTGATCGGTACAAAATAAAAGAAGTCCACAACATAGCCCTGTCTTATCCTGTCGATCATGTTGCCGATCGCGCCCGCTATGAGCATCGCAAATGCAAGATGTAAAAGGTCGAATCTCTTTTTATCGGGTATCCTTATAAACTCAAATATCGCAAATATGAGTATTATCGATGTAAGAGTCAGTAAAAACGTCTGCTTTCCGGAAAAGCTTGAAAAAGCCGCACCGGTATTCTCAAGATATTCAAGCTCGAATACGTTCTTTATCCAGACGATGTTGTCCTTACCCTTTAAGTTTTCGACTATCCACGATTTGGATACTCTGTCCGCAAATATCATTAAAACAGACAAAAATGAAAATATTATCTTTTTCTTCATTATGATTCCCTTAAGACCGATACGGTCATATTCAAAAAGGCGTACGCTTGCGCATACGCCTTTCCACCTTCAAAAAATTTACTGCTGTGCGTCCTTGATCGAGAAACTGATACGTCCCATCTTGTCTTTTCCAAGACATACGACGGTAACCTTATCTCCCAATGTGAGAACATCTTCAACATGATCGATCCTCTCCTTGGCAATCTTGGAGATGTGGACCATGCCTTCTTTTCCAGGTGCGAACTCGATGAATGCGCCGAATTCCTTGATGGATACGACCTTACCCTTGTAGATCTTGCCTTCTTCGAAGTCGGATACGATCGTATTGATATATTCAACAGCCTTGTCCATCATTGCCTTGTCGGTACCGCAAACGCTTACCATACCGTCATCGTTTATATCGATCTTTACGCCGGTCTCAGCGATGATCGCATTAATGGTCTTACCCTTCTGTCCCACAACATCACCGATCTTTTCGGGATCGATCTGTAAGGAGATGATCTTGGGTGCGTACTCGTTAACGGTCGGTCTGGGCTCGGCAATTGCCTTCTTCATACAGTTATCCATGATGAAGAGTCTTGCTTCACGGCATCTTGCGATAGCGCCTTCAACGATGGGTCTTGTAAGACCGTGGATCTTGATATCCATCTGGATGGCTGTGATACCGTCTGTTGTACCTGTTACCTTAAAGTCCATGTCTCCGAAGAAGTCTTCAAGACCCTGGATATCGGTAAGGAGTACGAAATCATCATCAGTATCGCCTGTAACAAGACCGCAGGAAATACCTGCAACCATCTTCTTTATCGGAACACCGGCTGCCATAAGTGACATACATGATGCACAGGTGGAAGCCATTGATGTGGAACCGTTTGACTCAAATGTTTCGGATACGCAGCGGATCGCATAAGGGAACTCATCAACCGAAGGAAGTACGGGGAGAAGTGCTCTCTCTGCAAGTGCACCGTGTCCGATCTCTCTACGTCCGGGACCGCGGCTTACTTTTGTCTCGCCAACGGAGTATGCAGGGAAGTTGTAATGGTGCATATATCTCTTCTCTGTTACGTTGTCATCAAGACCGTCGATCTTCTGAACCTCTGAAAGAGGAGCGAGTGTACATACATCGCAGATCTGTGTCTGTCCACGGGTAAACATTGAAGAACCGTGAACTCTCGGGATGATATCAACTTCAGCGCAAAGAGGTCTGATCTGTGTGATCTCTCTTCCGTCGGGACGCTAGTGATCCTTTAAGATCATCTTACGAACCGTTTTCTTTTCGTACTGATAGATTGCTTCACCTAAGATAGCAAGCCACTCTTCGTTATCGGCAAATGCTTCTTCAAGTCTTTCGGTGATCTGTCTTATATTCTCTTCACGAACCTGCTTCTCATCGGTAAATACCGCTGTTTCCATCTCTTCGGGTGTTACGATGGCTTTCATTGCATCGAACATTTCCTGAGGGATAGCGCAGGATGTGTATTCGTGCTTCGGCTTACCAACCTCAGCAACGATCTTTTCGATAAATGCGATGACTGTCTGGTTAACGTCGTGAGCCTTGTAGATGGCTTCGAGAACCTTGTCTTCGGGAACTTCCTTTGCACCGGCTTCGATCATGATGACCTTTTCCTTTGTGGAAGCAACCGTCATCTGAAGGTCGCCTTCTTTCCACTGCTGCTGGGAAGGGTTGATGATGAACTCACCGTTTACGAGGCCGACCTGAGTCATAGCGCAGGGGCCGTCAAAAGGAATATCGGAAATGCAGGTCGAGATCGAAGCTCCGAGCATAGCTACGAGCTCGGGACGGCATTCGGGGTCAACGCTCATTACCATATTGTTAAGGGTTACGTCATTACGATAATCCTTGGGGAAAAGAGGACGCATGGGGCGGTCGATGACACGGCTTGTAAGGATCGCATTCTCGCTTGCCTTACCCTCACGCTTATTGAATCCTCCGGGGATCTTTCCTACCGCATAAGCCTTTTCTTCGTATTCAACCGAAAGAGGGAAGAAATCGATCCCGTCTCTGGGCTTTTCGGAAGCTGTTGCTGTCGAAAGAACCGTTGTGTCGCCGTACTTCATCAAAGCACAGCCGTTTGCCTGCTTACCTACTCTGTTGATGTCAACGCTTAAGGTACGTCCGGCAAGTTCCATTGTGAAATTGTTATACATCTGTATCTCCTTTCTATTGTGTATTGACAGAAGATACCGAAACTACTGATCGAAACACCGTATACGATATACCGGTCAGTGGTCTCGATGCGTCTTCCGTCAAATTGATAACTTTTGAAACAGCGTATAAAAAGGGCAGGCAAAAGCCCGCCCCATTTATTTACTTTCTTAAGCCTAACTTTGCAATTAAAGTACGATATCTTTCGATATCCTTCTTCTTAAGATATGCAAGTAAGCCACGTCTCTGACCGATCATCATATCAAGACCGCGCTTGGAATGATTGTCATTGGGGTTAGCCTTTAAGTGCTCGGTAAGCTCCTGAATCCTTGCCGTAAGTACTGCAACCTGTACTTCAGGTGAACCGGTATCGCCTTCCTTTGTGGCATACTCTTTGATGATTGCTGTTTTCTTTTCCTTAGAAATCATTTTTGTTTCCTCCTTGGTGAAATGTTAATCGCCTCTTCCAAAGTGCCGGGCTGGAGTCTCCCTGGTCCTTGAAAGGGTTGGTTTCCGATCTGCGATAAAAAGCATAAACGCAGACCTTGATAAGTCTAACACAATGCTTCCACAAATGCAAGTGCTATCTCAATCCGTATTTTTCTTTTACGCTTTCTTCAGGTTCATATCCGTCGAGGTATTTATACGTTTCATCCATGATCTCGTCATATCCGACATAAGGAACCTTGAAGAACATGTAGTCCTTTGTATAGAGGACGAAGCAGCCGTCCTCTTCGCCCACGATACGGTCGACCACGCTTACGATGTTAAAGTTCTGATCCAGGATCCTTGAGTAAAATTCTCCGCTTATTATATAAGAGCCTGTCAGCTCGCTATAGTACATATCGCTTTGATATGTTTCGTCTTCGGTTATGAATGAAAGTATGTTGGCCTTTGATGCTCTGTCATATACCCTTACGGTATGATCTGAGAACATCGCGACAATGAACTCTTCATCCTTTGAATAGAAGGATGTATCAAAGGTATATATGGGCAGATTGTATGCGTCGGAATCATCCAGTATCTCATCATCCGCCGATTTATAATCATCGTACAGACCGGAAACATCGTAATCATCGATCTTTTCCGCTCTCGGCGAGACAGAGGCGGAATATTTGGAAATATACGAAGCTCTCTCAAACATAAAATAAAGATCGCCGTTTAAATAATAAGCGTCCGTAATGTTTTCCTTCGGAACGACCTCATATAAGGAATCCGTAAAATCCGCGCTGTAATCGCCTTCGATCGCGTAGGATTCCGCATTTGTCAAAACGGTTATCATTATATCGCCCTGCGGCCAGGCTGTAACGACAGGCTGAGGCAGCGTGTGTACTTTAACAAGACTTCCGTCTATTCTGTTTATCGCGGCAATATCATATGTCGAGGTAACGTATACATAGTTTTCGGTAACCAGCATATCCACAAGATCTTCACCGAAAGCAAAACCGTCAAGCCTTGCTTTCCATACTGCCGATCCTGACGAAAGATCGTACGTGATCACATCGGTATACAGTTCGGCCGTTTCATCATCGATCTTGCTCACGCCGATATACAGTATTCCGCCGCCGAGCTGAGCCTCGATACCCGAAGTGTTGCTGCTCTTTAAACTGTCCACGATCTCACCCGTATACCTGTCCGCAACAACGACATATTTCGCACCGTCGTCATTGAGGTCCGAAAGACACAGACTTATAAGATCGTCGGTAAAAGAAAAGTATTCGGCTGCAAAATCACCGCTTCCGATCGCTTCGCTCATATCCGTTTCAAAAAGAACTTTTCCTCCGGTTCCCACTCCGTAGAGCTTATCGCCCACAACTCCGACTACCGTATCCGGAGTACTGAACAAAACAGACGGTGCCGGAATACCTAACGCCTCACCCTGTTCGCTTCCGATCTTATAATATGTCACTTCATCGTCGTCAGAGACAAGAAAGCCGTCAGATCCGCAAAAGCTTGCGGTAAAGACCTCAGAGAAAAGATTCTCGTCATCTTTCATTATCTCACCCAGATCTTCACCGGTTTCGGCATCATAGACCACTATCGCATATTCTATGTTGGTAAGAAGATATTTGCCGTCATAGGTCCAGTCGATATCGTATACCTGCGAATAACTGTCATAACTTGATACCGGGAAATAGCCGGGGTCTACCTTATAGACGTTCATCGCGGTATAAAGCGCGCTTAAGGCATTTCCGTTTACCTTGCCGTTGTCGGTGTACGGGAGCACGTCCCATACCGCATAGACCGCATCTTTTCTAAGACCGTCTTCGACAAGGGTATGCGAAGCCGTTGCCATCGTATTCGCAAATCTGTCTTCAAGTTCATCGTACTGCCTGCTTATCTTGACAAGCATGCATGTCGCAAATATCGCAAAACCGAGCACAGCCGCACCGATACTTCCGAATATGGCAGCCATACGGCGCATTTTCTGTTCACGATGACGCTGTTTAAGGTCATCAAAATTAAGCCCGAATATAGCCGCAGCCAGTTTAATGACGGCTGTATCCATTGCCTTTAATACTTCTTTTCTGGTCGTTCCTCTCGTATCTGCCGCAAGAGGCTCTATTTCCCTGCGGACCTTGACCTTATTGCCGTTTTCGTCAACAGCTTCCTCTTCCACGTAGTTAAGTATCTCGGGGAATGAGTTGACAGGCTCATCCTCTGCAAGAAGCACGAGCAGGTGATCTCTCGGATGAGTCTGAAGGAATACTTCTATCTCCTTCATACACCAGCGCGACTGCGGATATCTCGGAGTACATACACAGATCAAAAACTCCGAATTTTCAAGCGCAACACTGATAGGATCCGAAAGATTGTCTGCAAGCGGGAGTTCGTCAACATCACGAAAGATCCTCGTTATCTTTGTTTTTCCGCTTTT
>JAGCCY010000322.1 GCA_017651385.1 Lachnospiraceae bacterium | reverse complement strand
GATAGATCAGTACGATACCTGCTTAAGGCAGAAATGGTTTCGTGAGATATATAAGGACGCCGCGGGCTTTACGCTGCCGGTCGACTATTCCTTTGATACATGGGAGAGTATCGAACTTCCGTGTTCTTATAACGTAAAGAGCGAAAAGCTCTTTCTGTATGAAGGACCGATGGTCTTTACAAAGAAGTTTTCGTACGAAAAAAAGAACGGAAAACGTGAATTTCTTCGTATCGGCGCCGCCAATTATATCGTAAGGGTATTTCTAAACGGTACGTACATGGGTATGCACAGAGGCGGCTCAACGCCCGCGTTCTTTGACATTACGGATGCGTTAAAAGAAGAAAACAGGATCATCCTTGCGGCGGATTCAACGAGGCGTCCCGAGCAGGTGCCGACCGAGAATACGGACTGGTTTAATTACGGCGGAGTTTACAGGGATATAGATATCTTAAGCGTGCCCGATGTGCATATTAAGGACTTTAAGATATGGCTTGTGCCCGACGGAGAGTACGATAAGATAAAGGTTAACATAACATTAAGCAAACCTGAGACTATTACCGGAAAAATTTCGATAATAGAGCTTGATGTTGATGAAGATTTCCGCATAGATAAGGGCTTTGGAGAGACTGTGATATATAGAAAGCCCGAGCTTTGGTCGCCCGAGGAGCCGAAGTTATACGATATTATGTTAACCGTTAGCGAGGATACAATTACCGACCGCGTGGGATTTCGAGAGATAAAGGTTATCGGTACAGATATATATCTAAACGGCAAAAAGATGTTCTTAAAGGGCATAAGCTGCCATGAGGAGAGCGTTTTAAACGGAAAGGCCTTAACCGATGAGGAAAGGCGTGAGAACATAACGCTTGCCAAAGAGATGGGCTGTAACTTAATGAGGCTTGCGCACTATCCGCATCATGAAAATACCGCAAGGATTGCGGATGAACTCGGCATGCTTCTCTGGGAAGAGATACCCGTTTACTGGGCGATAAAGTTTGAAAGAAAAGCCACGTACGAGGATGCCGAGAACCAGCTTGTGGAACTGATCGCAAGGGACTATAATCGTGCAAGTGTGATCATATGGTCTGTCGGAAACGAAAATGCCGATACCGACGAAAGACTTAAGTTTATGAAAAGTTTGGCTCTTAAGGCAAAAGAGCTCGATGAATCGCGTCTTGTATCCGCCGCTTGTCTTATAGACGGTGAAAAGTGTATGATATCGGACAGACTGTCCGAATATCTCGATGTGATAGGAGTAAACGAGTATTGCGGATGGTATTCGCCCGATTTTAACATGCTTCCAAGACTTATGGAGAATTCGCATCCCGATAAGCCCGTTATAATTTCCGAATTCGGTGCGGACGCAAATCCCGATTTTAAGGGTGCTTCCGATGAAAAGGGTACGGAAGATTATCAGGCGTATGTATATGAAAGACAGGTCGATGTCCTTGGAAAGACCGATTACATAAAGGGCATGACCCCGTGGATAATGTATGATTTCAGGTGTCCGAGAAGGACCGCTTTTATACAGGGTTATTATAACCGCAAGGGGCTTTTTACAGCCGATAAAAAATATAAGAAAAAAGCATATTATGTGCTTAAGAAATTCTATGAGGGCAGAGGTTAGAGGGTAAGTTTTGAGGTTTATTCTAAGGTATGTAAAGCCAATTAAATACAGGCTGTTCTTTGTTCTTTTTCTTAAAGCCGTTGCATCATTTTTAGAGCTTTTGATCCCTTATGTGCTTGAGCACATAATCGATGACGTGGTTCTTGAAAACTCGGTCTTTAAGGTCCTATTGTGGGGCGGTATCATGATCTTCTTAGCGTTCCTTGTATGGCGCACGAATGTCTTTGCAAACCGCCGTGCGGTAAAGAACGCGACCGAAACGATCTTAAAGATAAGACAGGATCTTTTTGACAAGACCATGAATCTTTCCGGAGAAGTGTTCGATGAGTTCGGGCTTCCGTCCCTTACTTCGAGAATGACTTCGGATTCTTACAATGTCCAGAACTTTGTGCGTATGGTACAGACAATGGGTATAAGAGCTCCGATGCTCCTTATCGGCGGTATTACGGTTACGCTTATCATGGATGCGGGGCTTGCGGCCATACTCTGTATCCTTGCGCCGATCATGATAGTTCTTGTGGTCTTTATCTCGTTTAAAGGTATCCCGTTATACGAAAATGTTCAGAAAAAGGTCGATAACATCGTGCGCGTAATGCGTGAGAACATCACGGGCGTGCGCGTGGTCAAGGCGCTTTCAAAAGAAGAGTACGAAAAAAGAAGATTTTCGGGTACGAACGACGAGATGACCGGTGCCGACATGAAGGCAAGCATCGTGATGTCGATGCCCGGACCGCTAATGCAGTTATTCTTAAATTCGGGTCTTACGCTTGTCGTATTCATAGGCGCAAGACGCGTCAACGCCGGTGTTACCGAGCCCGGCGTAATCCTTGCGTTCCTTACGTATTTTAACATGGTCCTTATGGGCGTAATGGGCGTGAACAGACTGTTCATGATGATGTCAAAGGCCGATGCCTCGGCTAAGAGAATTGCGTCTGCGGTCGATGCGGTCAATACGCTGGATATCGAAGAGGAAAAAGAAAGAACGAAAGACGACGCCTTTATACGTTTCGATCATGTGACCTTCGGTTATGCCAAGGTCTTAAACGACGATGAGATCATAGAAGGCGGTCAGAGAAGAAAAGCCATAAGCGATATGGACTTTTCGATCAAAAAGGGCGGGTCGCTCGGTATCATTGGAGCGACGGGTTCGGGCAAGACTACGGTATTTAACCTTCTTATGCGTTTTTACGATGTCGATAAAGGAAAGATCACGATCGAAGGAAGAGATGTCAAGACCATCGAAAAGGACGAGCTTCATTCGATGTTCGGCGCGGTCTTCCAAAACGACGTATTGCTTACGGGTACCATACGCGACAATATCGTGTTCGGCCGCGAGGTAAGCGAAGAAGCGCTTATTAAAGCCGCAAAGTGTGCGGGAGCATATGAGTTCATAAGCGCATACGATGACGGCTTCGACCATGAGATCACTAAGCTTGGTACAAATTTATCCGGCGGTCAGAAGCAGAGAGTACTGATAGCAAGGGCTCTTGCGGCGGATCCGAAGATCCTGATCCTTGACGATGCTTCTTCGGCCCTTGATTACAGGACCGATGCGGATATGAGAAAAGCGATAGCGACAAATTATCCTTCGGTGACGAGGCTCATCGTTGCGCAGAGGATAAGCTCGATATTAAACTGCGACGAGATCCTCGTCATGGACGACGGAGAGATCATAGCAAGAGGTACTCACGAAGAGCTTCTTAAAAACTCGCCCGAGTACGCAGAGATATACAGGACACAGATGGGAGAATAAAAATGCCGCCTATTATCTCTTTAAAAGAAAAGCCCAAGGACACAAAAGGGGCGCTTAAAAGAATACTTAAATACTTAGGACGCTATAAGTTCGCTATAGCGGTCATTCTGGTGTTCTGTTTTTTAAGCAATATCCTTGCTCTTCTGGGCCCTTCAATGGCCGGTGCGGCGATCAACGAGGCGGCTGCGGGAAAAGGACTTGTCAATTTCGCGAAAGTCAGGCATTACGCTTTTTTGATGCTTCTTACATATGTGTCTTCATCGATACTTACCATATGCATCAACATCCTTATGACGCGTGTGAGCCGTCTTGTGGCAAAGCGCATGAGAAACGACGTGTTTGAAAAGCTCACAAGGCTTCCCGTAGGTTATTTTGACAGAAATGCTACCGGCGACATCATAAGCCGTGTTTCTTACGATATAGATGTGGTCACGACCTGTATCGCCACCGATCTTGTGTCCATCATGACAAGTACGGTCACAGTTGCGGGTTCTTTTGCCATGATGGTATATATATCGCCGTTACTTTCGGTTGTTGAGCTTTTGATGATACCGCTTGCGATAATGTACACCGTACACATGCGTAAGGTCACACAGCCCATATTCAGGCGCAGGAGCGCGGCATACGGCGAGATGAACGGTTTCGTGGAAGAGATGTTCACCGGACAGAAGACGATCCTTGCATATTCCTATGAAAACGATGTTTCAAGGCAGTTTGTGGAAAAGAACGCGAAGGCCGGTTCGGGCTTCCATGATTCCGAATACGAAGCCTGCGCGATGGGACCGACGGTCAACCTTTTTAACAACATAGGTCTTGGCCTTGTGGGTATGTGCGGTTCGTTGTTTTACATGTTAAATATCATAGGGCTTGGGCAGGTTTCTTCGTTCGTGCTCTATTCAAGAAAGTTCTCGGGACCGATAAACGAGGTCGCAAACATCGTAAGCGAGATCTATTCGGCACTTTCCGCATCGGAAAGAGTATTTAAGCTTTTGGATGAGGAAGAGGAAGTAAGCGACCGCGAGAACGCCGTGATCCTCGATAATGTAAGGGGAGACGTGAACCTTGACCATGTATGTTTCGGTTACGATATAAAAAAGACCATAATCCACGATCTTTCTCTGGACGTGGAAGGCGGAAGCCTGGTTGCAATCGTGGGTCCCACGGGTGCGGGCAAGACTACGATAATAAATCTTTTAATGCGTTTTTACGATGTAAATTCGGGCTCCGTTAACGTGGATGAAAAGGATATAAGGGAATATACGAGGAGTTCTTTGAGAAAAGCATATGCGATGGTTCTTCAGGATACCTGGGTGTTTAACGGTACCATTTACGAAAATATAGCATACGGTAAAGAAAACGCCACAAGAGAAGAGGTCATTGAGGCTGCAAAGGCAGCGCATATCCATTCGTTCATAATGCAGCTTCCCGACGGATACAACACAGTGATCGGCGAGGACGGCGGCAATATCTCCAAAGGCCAGAAGCAGCTTCTTACGATAGCAAGAGCCATGCTCTACGATTCTAAGATGCTCATTCTGGATGAGGCCACTTCGAACGTCGAT
>JAGCCY010000321.1 GCA_017651385.1 Lachnospiraceae bacterium | reverse complement strand
GATTATACGGAAACGCTCATGAAAAACACATATGAGAACGGTGGTTACAATATTTACATTACAGAGAAGACGGAAGAGCTTACGGCTTTTGATTACGGCGATAAATTTGAGTGATAAAGTCATATTGCCCGCGGAAATAATATCCGCGGGTATTTTTTTGCCCGCAGGCGGGAATAAATAAGCAATTCGGCATGTCTTGTGATTTCAGGTTAAAAAGAGTTGACAAATACAAAAAGGCATGGAATAATATAAACATGTTTATATAAACGTGTTTATATTATTTTTTTGCGACAATACTTTGGAGGAGAGACATGATTCTGATAGTGAATACAACTTCGGATACACAAGTTACCGAAGAGATAAAGAAACTGGCCGCTGCCGGCGGCTTTGAACCGGAAGTGATCGAGGCTTACGGACTTAATATCAGCCATTGTATAGGATGTAATCATTGCTGGCTTAAGACACCGGGAGAATGCTCGATCAAAGATGATTATGAGATGATACTTAAAAAGATCATACATGCGGATCAGCTGTGGGTGATATCGGATACCGCGCTCGGATTCCTGGATCATAAGGGAAAGAACATCTTTGACAGGATACTTCCGATCGCAACGATGTACTTAAAATTCGTCAAAGGTCAGATGCGTCACGTACCGCGTTACAGACAAAGAACGAATATAGGGATCATCTATCGCGGCGAGGGCGATAAGGAATATCTGGAAAGATGGAGCAAAAGAGCGGCGCTTAATTTTGACAGCAGGTCGCTCGGCGTATTTAAAGAAAATGAGGTAAAGGAGGCGGTATCATGCATGTGTTGATCATTAACGGAAGCCCCAGGGTAAAGCAGTACAGTAACACGGATAAGATACTTGAAAAATTCACTGAAGGACTTACCGAAAACGGAACAACATACGAGCAGTATGAAATATCGGATAAAAAACAATGGGACGATATACGAAACGCTTATTATGCCAACAGCAATATCCTGATAGCACTTCCTTTGTATGTGGAATGTATCCCGGGATTGTTGATGGAATTTCTTGAAACGCTTACGCCGAAAAACGACGGCACAAAGATATCGTATTTACTGCAGAGCGGATTTGCGGAAGGAGTACAGTTAAGGTGCGGGGAAGAATATCTTAAAAAACTTACGGCTTATCTCGGATGTGAATACGGCGGCACACTTGTCAAAGGCGATAATTTCAGTATAAGATTCTTTGAGGGAGACATGCGAGACAGGGTTACCGGACAGTATACGGAAATGGGGCGTGAATACGCTTTAAACGGCGGATTTGATACGGATAAGTGCAAGGCCTTTACAGGCTATGAAGTATTTCCGTTACATATGCGGATAATGCTCGGAACGATCTTCGCAACGCTCGGAAGAAAAATGTTCACCAAGATAGCCCGTAATTGGGGATGCACCAAACCGATCGGCTACAGACCTTATAAGTAAAGGATGACCATGGGAAGAAAAACACAGATAACCAAGGAAATGATACTGGAAGCGGCATACGAACTGCTGGATGAATCGGGGATAAGCGCCGTGGCGATCAAGTCCGTTGCGGCAAAACTCGGCTGTTCCACCCAGCCGGTTTCATGGCAATTCGGAAGCATGACGGAACTTAAAAAAGAACTGTTTGAATATGCTGCTGTCAAACTGTACGCTCCGCTTGGGGATGCAATGCAGGGACGGGAAGCTATTGAAGCGTTCTTTATATCGGGAAAGCATTATCTTTCGTGCGCTTGTGACCATCCTCATGTCTTCAGATTCGTAAATGTCGACGATACGACCGAGACCGTGGGAGAGCAGATATACAGCGATAAAAGCATATTTAATCTTCAGTTTGATGCCGAAGCTTTTAAAATGCTGACATCTCAGTATGACGTTCCGGCCGAAGAGATCGGAAAAGTCGTACGTGACATGGTCATATATACCCATGGACTTGCACTCATGATGATGTTTGACAGTTTCAGGCTCTCAAAGGACGAAGCTTTCCGCATGATGTATGATGTCGGCATGAAGATGCTTAAAAGCATAGGGATCGACCCGCCCACCGGTTCGTATTTCGACGAGTGATTGTGTAGTAACGAATTATACGGTATAATGTATATACAGTTAAGGAGGTGAACACATGGAACAAGTAGTAATAAGATCTTGGGGTAACAGTCAGGGGATACGTATTCCCAAGGAAATATTAGAAAAAATGCAATTAAAGGTTTCGGATGTTTTGGATATTGAAATAAAGGATGATGCTATAGTACTTAGAAAACAATTTGTTCATAAATCTTTTGAAGAAAGGCTTGCTGAATACGATGGAGTAATTTCGGTTTGCGATTTTGATTGGGGCGAGCCGGTAGGGAGAGAGATTTTATGAATGAGTTCTTTCAGGGAGATATTATTAATATTGCCGGATTTAAAAAGCAACTGTTTGTTGTAGTGAGTAAAAATGCTTTTATAAAAGCAACGGGGATATTTCATGTATGTCCCATGATACAAGGAATTCCGGCAGGTCCTTTGCATATTTTGATCAAAGGGAAAAAGGGTGAGTCCGGAACGGTCATTTGTGAGCAGATAAAAGCAATAGATCCCAATGCGAGAGGATGTAATAAAGTGGATCGTTTGGCATATGAAGATATTATGAATGTTTCCGATGCGGTACAAGGAATTTTTGAGTATGATTAAAAATCCGATTGTTTGTGGAGTGATGAGATCATGGAAACATCGATTCTTATAAAAGATACGACAAGAGAGCAACGCGAACAGATAGTTGCGGAATCGATAGGAAACATTAACGGTTCATGTGACGGCTGTGCCGCGGGACTTATTGAAATGTACCGGGATTATATTGACGGAAAGAAAGAGATCCGTGACATCAATATGGAATTTAATGCGCATTATGAATCCGGGATGGAAATGCCGGAAAAGAGTGAGTGCGGATACATAAATAATTAAAATGGTGTCTAATAATTTTTATTTCACTTACAAGATCGTTCACCCCTGGTGGGATGCGGTCGCTCTTGGCATGGAGGAAGCGCAGAGGCAGTACCTTGAAAAGGGTATAACAATAACTTATGAATATATGGCTCCTGAGGCAGCATCGGCCGAAGATCAGAAAGAAAGGCTTATGAAGGTCAAAAACGCCGGTTACGATATAATCGGCGTTGATGTGGCAGACGAAGAGATCATATCGCCGGTCATCGATGAGATGATAGACGATGG
>JAGCCY010000320.1 GCA_017651385.1 Lachnospiraceae bacterium | reverse complement strand
TTGATAGTGATACTCCTGTGGGGTAGCAAACTCGCCCGCCGCGGCACCTGGAACGATGAAGCCTTCTCCCTTCGCCAAATGAAGGCCATGCAGGGCTTTATCGCCATTCTCATCATGCTCCACCACTGCGGCCAGAAACGGAGCGCCATATGGGTTGAAAAACCCTACTACAAACCCGGACTTGAGTTCTTTGTCCCCATCGGCTACATATTTGTAACATTCTTCACCTTCTGCTCGGGCTACGGCCTCTACAAAAGTTTTAAGTCAAAAGAAAATTATCTTGGGAACAGATTCCTCGCAATGCGGATATTGCCGATCGTGATCCTTGCATACGTCGTTAACTGGATCTACTACCCGGTCCGCGTGCTGCTCGGTGAAAAGATGACGCCAAAGCTTACCATTGCGTACTTAACCGGCGCCAAACTCTGTAACCCCTACGGCTGGTATGTGATCGTTATCCCGTTTTTCTATCTGTGTTTTTTCCTGGCATTCCGTTTCATAAAAAGCGAAAAGACCGCGTTACTCACAGTCCTTCTCTTTACCGTGGCTTATCAGGTCCTGGGAGCTTCTGTCGACCACAATGACTGGTGGATGCGCGGCGAATGGTGGTACAATTCGATCCATCTTTTCGTTGTGGGCATATTCTTTGCAAAACACGAAGAAAAGATCGTATCGCATCTTAAAAAGTTTTATCCCCTCTATCTGATCCTCGGCATTGCAGCGATATACGGATTCAATGCTTACAGAAACTTTGCGGGTTATGCGTTCTCTTACTACGGCGAGACCTGGAATGCATCTTTTAAAGTATTAAGACGCCTTGCAACTTTAAGCAGTGAAATACTGCTTTCCTCCGCCGTGGTATTGGTGGCCTTCATGATCGGGCTAAAGCTTCGCATCGGTAATATATTTCTCGATTTCATGGGTAAAACGGCATTCGAATTTTATCTGATCCACGGCTTATATTCGGAACTTTTTAACTACAATTTCGAAGGCAAGGCCAGAAGCCTTTACTACATCCGCAACAGTGCTCTCTTTGTACTGGTTGTATTCGTACTCGGCCTTATATCGGCTTTAATACTAAAAAAGGCCGGCGACCTTTTAAGACGCCGGCTTTGATCTCCGTTCCTATACTATTCCATATAAAATCCGCAAACCGGCGTTGTATATGACTTAACCGAATTCCCGTGCAGTTCGGTCATTTCATATGAAACTTCACCGCTTTGAACCTTTTTCCATGCTTCTTTTACTTTTTCCGCATAGTCGCCCGAAAGCATAAATGAATCATGCGAAGCATATATGCAATCATATTCGCTCTTTATGGCGATCAGTTTATCAAGTGATCTTTCATACAGTTCAGGACATCGCTTTGTTCCAAACATGAATATGTGTCCTTTTTGGACAGAATCCCCTGCATATAAAACTCTCTTTGCCATATCCAAAAATGCAACGCTTCCCTTAGTATGTCCGGGAATATGTATGATCTTTACGGGTCTGTTTCCCAGATCAATAATATCTCCATCGTTTAACGGTATCATCGAAGTGTTCGGATAATTGTTTTTCATATCACACGCGTCATAATCCGACGGATGGATATAAATATCCGTAAAGCCGCCTGTTCCGGAAGTGTGATCTCCGTCCCCGTGAGTATTAAGTAAAATTATCGGTTTGCCGGTCAGTTCTTTTGCAATATCATGTGCATTCGGGCAATTCACTCCACTGTCGATAAGTGCAGCCTTTTCTTCTCCTTCCAGAAGGAAAAAGCGTACAAACCCGTCTTCTATTCTCCATGTATTGTTATCGATTTTTATTATTTCAGGCATGATCATCCTCCAGACTTGATCTTTACATACATCTGATTAAAATTCTAATGATTTTGAGGTAAGCATGTCAAGACTTACAGATATTTGCAATAAAGTCACGTTTCTTAAAAACCGTTTACGTTATTTCCTGTTTGCTCAGCGAAGATAACGTTTCAGATATGACATCCGCTTTCCTGTATATCTCTCTGCATATATCCGTGCGCCATAATGCAAATTTAAGGAGTGCATCCCTGTTCTCGGTTTTATCGATCAGATACTCCTCATATCCATACGCGCTTCTCGATAACTGAAACAGATAAACATACGGCATGGCTTCAAGGTCTCTTTTGCTAAGAGGGGCATAGTTCATATACTCACGGACATACAGGACAAAATCATCCGTATCGAAAGCTTCACCGTTGCGACATGCTCCCGATTGTATATATGATCTCATTATTTCCCATACAGCGGGTAATTTAGCCGCTGAAGAGAAATCTATTACCGCCCTGACCTTGTCTTTGTCACAGATCAGCTGACAGGAAGTATAATCGCCATGACTGGGGGTATAGGTAATGCCGTGAAAGTACGATCTCATATTCTCAATATGACTAAACAATTCTCTCTTGAACAAAAAGTCTTCTTTGATCCTGTTATAGTTTGGATCCTCTTTGTTCTTCTCTAAGGCAGCTGTCAGCCTGTCATATTTTTTATTGACAGCGTCAGCGGAAATGCTTTCGGCCCACTTTTCGTCAAGCCGTGATTCCATCGGGTATCCTTTTAGCGCAGTATGCAGTATACCAAGGTATTTGGCGCTGTCCTTAAACAGAGCATGCGGCAGATCATTCAAATATGTTTTGCCTTCAAGGTATTCTTGAACGCTGACAACATGTTTGTCATACAATAAAGCACACTTCCCGCTTTGAGACCTGATGAATCCGGCAACCGGGAAATCTTTTGAATAAAGATAATCGACAAGTGCAATTTCTTTCTCCACCTCGGGGACTGTAAATTCACTCTGATATTCCTTAAAGAAGAAAACTCCTTCCTTACAGGAAATCTTATAACAGTTCGCCGTTCCAAACGGAAGGTGATGACACTCCGTCATATGAAATCCATATTCCCGCAACAGGAAGGAGCCTATTTTTTCTTTATCAAAAACACTTTTTTCTATTGCCATAAATAATGATTCGTCCTTTTTTCGCTGAATGGACCGCGTCCCTATGGCTCAACATACACTATAGTATCAAAAAGCGCAATGTATATATGTGCCAAAACACAGTAAAAGCGCAAAGTAAGATGCACTTGATGAAAGCAAGTGATAATTGCCACGAAATTTAACAGATACTATGACAAAATGTTAACTTTGCATGGTAGCACATGCAAAGTTCTTTTTGTATAATTATGTTAAAAATTGTTGCAAAGGTGGTAATAATATGAGAAAAACTTACTTGGATAATATTAAGTGGATTACAGTAGTACTTGTAGTGCTTTACCATGTGATATATATATTTAACGGGGTGCAGCCGTTTGGCGTAATCGGACCTTTTAAGGAGGTTCAATATCAGGATCTGTTTATGTATATTGTATATCCGTGGTTTATGCTTCTTCTGTTTGTCGTATCGGGAATGAGTGCAAGATACGCGCTTAACAATAAGACCGACAAAGAATTCATGAGAAGCAGAACGACTAAGTACTTGGTACCGTCGACAATCGGCCTTTTCGTATTTGGCTGGATTCTTGGATATTTCAATATGCTTATCGGTGGTGCATTTGATTCGATGGGTGATGCAGTGCCCGGACCGGTATTGTATATAATAATGTCGATCAGCGGAATAGGTCCTTTATGGTACATTCAGTTACTTTGGTTCTTTTCATTGATTCTTGTGTTGATTCGTAAGATTGAGAAGGACCGCTTATATCCCAAATTAGCCAAGACACCGGTGCCCGTGATCATTGCGATGGTTCTTCCGATTTGGGGAGCTGCTCAGATATTAAACACACCTGTTGTAGTTGTATATCGTTTCGGGTTTTACGGACTTGGATTTTTATTGGGTTACTTCGTGTTCTCACATGATGAGGTTATGGACAGACTGGAAAAATGGTGGATTCC
>JAGCCY010000319.1 GCA_017651385.1 Lachnospiraceae bacterium | reverse complement strand
GTGCTCCGCCTTACGCCCACGCAGCCCGATACTATCCTGTTTATCTCGCAGTCGCGCTTATGTATCTCTTTTCCTTCAAAATATTTCTTAACATAACCGTATGCGGTCTTATCGGCAAGCGTAGCTATCGTACCCGCTCTGAAAGTCTGTCCCGCACCAAAGATAACTTCTGTGTATCTGTGTGCCTTGGACTGATATTCGCCCGAGAAGTTTAAGTCGATATCAGGCTCCTTATCACCCTTAAAACCGAGGAATGTCTCAAAAGGTATATCAAAACCGTCCTTTTTAAGCGGTTCACCGCAATTCGGACAGAGCCTGTCGGGCATGTCGACACCGGCCATTCCTCTGAACTTTTTGACTTCTTCCGAATCAAAATCATAAAAATGACATTTTGAGCAGTAATAGTGCGGTACGAGCGGATTAACCTCCGTGATACCCGCCATTGTGGCCACAAAGCTTGAACCTACGGAGCCTCGCGAACCTACAAGGTATCCGTCTTCAACGGATTTCCACACAAGTTTCTGCGCGATTATATACATAACGGCAAAACCGTTTTTTATGATCGAGTTTAATTCCCTCTCAAGTCTTTCGGATACTATCTTCGGAAGTTCCGGCCCGTACATTTCATGAGCTTTTGTGTAACAGATCGTCTTAAGGGTCTCGTCACTGTTTTCGATAACCGGCGCACACTTATCCGGACGGACCGGTGAGATCGAATCGATCATATCGGCGATCATGTTCGGATTGTCGATAACGACTTCTTTTACCTTTTCGCGCCCGAGATAGCCAAATTCCTCCATCATCTCATCCGTGGTATGAAGGTATAAAGGAGGTTGAAAATCCGCATCCTCAAAGCCCTGTCCCGCCATGATTATGCGGCGGTACAATTCGTCTTCGGGGTTTAAAAAATGCACATCGCAGGTAGCCACGACCGGCTTATTATAAAGCTCACCGAGCCTTACTATCTCTCTGTTTATATTAAGAAGATCTTCATCGGTCTGTATCTTTTCGTATTTCTCATGTTTTAGATCGCGGACCATGAACTCATTGTTGCCGCGGGGCTGGATCTCAAGGTAATCATAGAAGCTTACTATCCTTGCAATGGCTTCATCGCTTCTTTCGTCGATTATGGCCTGATATAGTTCGCCCGATTCGCAGGCACTTCCTATGATAAGACCTTCCCTGTATTTTTCGACCTCGCTCTTCGGTATCTTGGGTACCTTGGGATGTGAATTCCCAAAGTAATCAAGATGCGACTTCGATATGAGTCTGTAAAGATTGATACGGCCCACATTATTCTTGGCAAGGATAATAACATGATGAGCCATCATGCCGCGAATGGTCTCTGCGGGAATCTTTGCGGCTTCCTTAAGCATATCAAGATCTTCTATGCCCTTTTCACGGCACATTTTAAGAAGCTTCTTAAAGATCTCTGCCGTACACTCCGCATCGTCAACCGCACGATGATGATTTTCAAGAACGACATTCAGTTCTTTGGCAATGCTGTCCAGCGTATATCTGTGAAGACCGGGTAAAAACGCCCTTGCAAACGGCATGGTATCCACAGCCGTAAAATCATAGGGAAGACCCTGTCTTTTACAGTTTTCTTTGATAAATGAAGTATCAAAACCGGCATTATGTGCCACAAGAACCGACCCCATGCAAAAGGCCGTAAATTCGGGCAGCACTTCTTCTATGGTGCCCGCATCCTTAACCATGGCATCGGTAATGGATGTAAGCTTTGTGATCCTGAACGGTATGGGAACTTCGGGATTTACAAATTCCGAGAACCTGTCGGTTATCTCGCCGTTTACGACCTTTACCGCACCGATCTCGATGATCTTGTTCTTTGTGGATGAAAAACCCGTCGTCTCTATATCAAATACCACAAAAGAACTGTCTATTGACTGTCCCTTGGAATCTATTACCGTATCGATAAGGTCATCCACCAGATAACCTTCTACACCGTATATGACCTTAAAGAAATCCTGCCTGTCGGGTCTTTCCTCTCCGGCTTCTTTTCTCTTTGCGGCTTCCTTATCCCATAACTTTTCCCAGGTGTGATTGGCATCTGTAAAGCCCTGTACAACACCGTGATCGGTAACCGCTATGGCTTTATGTCCCCAGTTATAGGCACACTTGACTATATCCGAAACCTCGCTTACACCGTCCATATCGCTCATCTTGGTGTGACAGTGAAGCTCTACTCTCTTTTCGGGACTTAAATCTTTCCTCTTGACCGTATAATCATGACCTTTCATGATACCCTGCGGCGAAGCCATGCTCGTCTCATGTTCGAAGGTATCCATCTGTACGATACCTTTGACCCTGACCCATGTACCTTCCGAAAGCTTTCCGGCTATCTCGTCATACTGCTCGGTCTTTACAAACAGCTTTACCTTTATGGAATCGGTAAGATCCGTAAGTACCAGAAACATGATACTCTTATCGTTTCTTATATCACGCCTGTCGGTCATGATGATCTTTCCGTTTATGATAACGGGTGTAAAATCATCCACCACTTCGCTTATCGGAACCGCTTCCTCATCGGGATCGAATTCGCGGCCCCAGTAAACATCGGGATTGTCGGACGCTTCAAACGAACCCGACGACCTTGGCTTAAAGTCACCGCGCTTACCCTTAAATCCGTCTTTTGAGCCAAAGGATGCCTTTTTGTCCTTAGCCTTTTCGGGCGTACTTCCCCCTTTAAGCGGTTTATCCTTGGATTGTGCATCCTTTTTATCGCTATCCGTTTTTCCGGAATCTTCCTTCTCTTCCGGTCCTTCGGGTTCTGTATCTTTAATACGCTCTTCCACAAGCTTTGTGATCTTGTATTCGTCCCATGCTTCTTTTTCTTTGTCTTCTTCGACCGCTTCATACTCAAATTTAAAAGAAGCTTCAAGTTTGCAACGCTCGCAGACCACAAGATTAAGATATTCAAGTATCTTTCCCTCACGGTCTTTAAGTATCGCCCTGTCGGGAAGTATTACCTTAACGGTAGTATCATCGACAGCCTCAAAGCGCATCTTTTTAAAAGCATTCTCAAGTATCTTTGCGTTTTCCGAAAGTTCATAGAGCATGCTTTCCCAATATTCATTTAAAAGCGTGGTCGGAGTATATGTATCGGGAAGGACATAGTCCTCAAGAATCTTTACGACAAAGCCGGTATCCTTAAACATCTGATCTCTTATCTCGCGTTCCATAAGAGATTTATCCCGGGCGGGAATTATATGAGTGCTCCGGATATAGAGTTTAACGATACCCTTCGACTTTGCGACAACAAGCTTAAGCAGCGTGACTTCCTCGAACATCGTACGAAGCGTACTTTTGATTGTTAAATTTTTGAATACTTCGAGAAAATCCTGTTCCATCTGTTATTTGTAAGCCGCCTTAAAACTGCGACATTCCTTCCAATTCTTCCTTAAGTGCGACAAACAGCTCGCTTTCGGGAACTTTTCTTATTATTTCACCCTTTTTAAAGATAAGGCCTTCACCGGCTCCTCCGGCTATTCCTATATCGGCCTCTTTGGCTTCACCGGGACCGTTGACCGCACATCCCATTACCGCAAGCTTTATCGGATACGGATACTGCTCGGCCAGAGCCTCTGCCTTTTTGGCAAGATCGATAAGATCTATCTTGGTACGTCCGCATGTCGGACATGAAATGACCTCTATACCTTCATTTCTAAGTCCGAGCGTTCTTAATATTATCCTTGCGCTCTTTATCTCCTCGACCGGATCATCGGTAAGGGAAACCCTTATGGTATCGCCTATACCTTCACCGAGAATAAGGCCAAGGCCGAGACCCGACTTGATATTTCCCGAAAAAACCGTTCCCGACTCGGTTATGCCGACATGAAGAGGATACGGGATCTTTCCGGCTATAAGCTTATGAGCTTCGACACACATCATTACGTTTGTGGATTTAAGGCTTACCACGAGATTGTCATAGCCCATGTCTTCAATGCGCTTAACGTTGTTTATCGCGCTTTCGACAAGACCCTGAGCCGTAACATGCCCGTATTTTTCGATTATCGGCTTTTCAAGCGAGCCGGAATTTACTCCAACGCGGATCGGAATGTTTCTTTCTTTTGCAACATCCACAACGGCTTTTAACTTTTCATCCGTCCCGATATTGCCGGGATTGATCCTTATCTTATCCGCGCCGTTTTCCATGGCGGCTATTGCCATTTTATAGTCAAAATGGATATCCGCAACAAGCGGGATCGATATCTCCTTTTTAATGTCTTTAAGGGCTTTTGCGGCTTCAAGAGTCGGAACCGTGCACCTTATGATCTCGCAGCCGGCTTTTTCAAGTCTGATGATCTGACCGACCGTAGCCTTTACGTCCTCGGTGGGCGTATTGGTCATGGACTGGATAAGAACGGGATTCCCGTGCCCGATCACCCTGTTACCGATATGAATTTCCTTCGTGTTGTCTCTGTATGCCATATTATCCTCTAGAAAAACTTTGTAATGTCGTTAAACAGAACAACGATCATCAATATAAACAAAAGAACAAAACCAACAAGATGCACGATACCCTCATACTTGGCGGGAACCGGCTTGCCTCTTACAAGCTCTATAAGCAAAAACACAAGTCTTCCACCGTCTATGGCGGGAAGCGGGAGCAGATTGATGACTCCGAGATTGACCGATAAGAGCATCGCAATGTTCATCATCGTAAGGATGACCGAACGCGCGCCGTAGTCCTTGGCCACATCGTAGCTTTCGCCCACGACCTGAGCTACACCCAAAGGACCGGATACGGCGTCTCTTGACAGCTTGCCGATAACAAGCTGCTTTAAACTCTTTAAGGTATTCCTGAAATTAAACACAAGCTCATACCAGCTGTATTTAAAAAGATTAAGACCTTTACAGTCCATAAAGTCGGTACCGCCTTAGATCCCTATGAAAAATCTTCCTTCTTCTTCGCTGTATAAAGGCACAAGACTTGTTGTCTTAGTCTCGCCGTCATGGAGATATTCTATCGTAAGAGGCTCACCGTCATTAAGGATGCTTATAAGCGTGATATCACGCCATACATGGATCTTTTCACCGTTGATCCTTACTATCGTGTCTCCGACGCTTAAGCCCGAATCGATGGCGGGTCTTCCTTCCGTAAGTCCCTGGACCGTAGGGAGGTCGGTACCGCATTGATTGACTATTATCATCGCAAATATCATTGCAATGATAAAGTTAAAGAAGGGGCCCGCAAGCACCGTCGCTATCCTGGACCAGACATTTGCATTCTTAAATGCATGTTCGTCGTATTCTTTATTTTCGCCGTCTTCGCCTTCTGAGGCTTTAGGGTCCTCAAGCTCCGCCATGCCGTCAAATATGCATGCCCCGCCTATCGGGAGAAGCTTAAGTGCGAATTTTGTCTCTCCTTTTGTAAAAGAAAAGAGCGTCGGACCCATACCCACATCGAATTCGTTGACCCTTATACCGTTGGCCCTTGCAATGATAAAGTGGCCGAATTCATGCGATATGACTATGACTGATAAGATAATGATAAACCAGATTATTGTTGCTAACATAAATACCTTTCACCGGGACCGGTCATCGGGATAAAAGCTCGTAACACGATCTCTCACTTTCAAGTATCTCTTCAAAAGAAGGAGCATCGATATGCTTAACTTCATTTAATGCTTTTTCGATTATATCGTATATTCCCGTAAATCCGATCTTATGATCCAAAAACATTTTAACGGCATATTCATTGGCCGCATTAAATACTGTGGGAGCATTTCCTCCCATGTCAATTGCATTATAAGCAAACTTAAGTCCTTTAAACGTCTCTTTATCGGGCTCAAAGAAAGTAAGTTCTTTTAACTTAAAGAAATCCACACGGTTATCATACATGGGACGTCTTTCCGGATAGAAAAGCGCATACTGTATCGGAAGCTTCATGTCCGGTATCCCGAGCTGTGCGATGACCGCACCGTCTGTATACTGAACCATCGAGTGCACGATACTCTGGGGATGGATGATGACCTGTATCTTATCCGCCGGAACATCGAAAAGCCAGCTTGCTTCCATAACTTCAAGGCCTTTATTTACCAAAGAAGCAGAATCTATAGTAACCTTTTTGCCCATGCTCCAGTTGGGGTGGTTCAAGGCCTCACTGACCGTCATGTTCTTAAGCTCGTCATATGTCTTCCCCCTGAAAGGGCCGCCCGAAGCGGTAAGAAGGATCTTGTCCAGAGTCTTTTTGTCTTCTCCGTTTAAAGACTGGAAGATCGCACTGTGCTCGGAATCGACGGGAAGGATGTTCACACCTTTTGCTTTGGCAAGCGGCATGATCAGATGGCCTGCGCACACAAGCGTCTCTTTATTGGCAAGAGCTATGGTCTTTCCCGCATTGATGGCCTCTATCGTGGGTCTTATTCCTATCATGCCCACCAAAGCCGTAACAACCATATCGGCTTCGGCCAAAGAAACGGCTTCGATAAGACCGTCCATGCCCGAAAGTACCTTAATATCCGTATCGGCAAGTTTTTCTTTTAAGTCCTTTGCGGCGTTTTCATCATACATTACGCAGAGCTTCGGCTTAAACTCCCTTGCCTGGGATTCGATGAGCGAAACATTGCTGTTGGCGGCAAGGGCGGAAACATTCAGGCCTTTCTGATTTCTTACTATTTCAAGGGTCTGGGTGCCGATAGAACCGGTAGAGCCCAGGATAACAAGGTTTTTATCCATCATTTCTCCTTAGAGTACATTAAGTAAAAGCGTCGCAAGGAAATAAGTAAGCGGTGCGGTAAATATCATGCTGTCAAATCTGTCCAGTATTCCGCCGTGACCGGGGATACAGTGACCGTAATCCTTTATATCCTTGTTCCTTTTGATCGCAGATGCGGCCAGATCGCCTATCATTGCCATAAAAGCACCGCAGGCTCCCATTATCGCAAGCATCCATTCAATATCCGGAATGCCGGTCTCAATCCTTCCCATCACAAACTTACCGTACAGCCATGCAAGAAGCGCAGCACCGAGTATGCCGCCTACAGCACCCTCTATCGACTTCTTCGGACTTAATTTGGGTGTCATCTTGTGATTGCCGATCGTCTTTCCGGTAAGCATGCCCACACAGTAAGTGTGGGTATCGGAGCCCCATGCGCTTATATAGATCATCCAGACGATATATATACCATGATTAAGACCTCTTGTAAGCACCATAAAAGAAAGCATTATCGGCGCATAAAGAAAGCCGAACAACGCTCCCGCCACCTCTTCAAAGCTCACTTTGGGAAAAGAAAAAACATAGATCACAAGAAAGCCGATCATTGTAAGAACAGCCGTCATCACAAGAAGTTCGGGCCTTTTAAAAACCGCAAGAAGCACATAATATGCGGCTATACCGATATAACCCCATACCGAAAGCGCATTGAACTTTTTGTCTCCGCCGAACTTAAGAACTCTCTGTATCTCAAAGAACGCCTGAAATGCAAGCAGACACACAAAAGCCGTGAGCGGATAACCGCCCAGATATATAAACCCAAAAGAAAGAAGCAGTAATACGATACCGCTCAATAATCTTGTTATAAACATTTCTATTCCTCTTCCGCCGCGATATTTCCGAATTTCCTTGTACGCTTCGAGTATCCCTCTATAGCCTTTTCAAGCGCCTTTTTGTTAAAATCGGGCCACGCTATGTCGGTCACGTAGATTTCGGAATATGAGATCTGCCAGAGAAGGAAATTCGATATACGCTTCTCATTGCAGGTGCGTATCAAAAGATCGGGATCGGGAAGCCCCGCCGTATCGAGATTTTC
>JAGCCY010000318.1 GCA_017651385.1 Lachnospiraceae bacterium | reverse complement strand
TAATCATAGTCCGCAAGACTTTCCGTAAATTTCGTATCGTCACGCACGATAAGATATGGAGTCTCGTAATGCCTCAACTCTTCGACAACCGCCCTTGTGTCTATAACAGGTTCACTCAAAAGGCTCCTTAACAAAGAATCTCCGCTTCCAAGACCCATAAGTGTTTCGCGGCCGTACGGAAGCCAGATAGCATTTGTGTACTGGCGTACATAACTTAAAAGTTCATCCGGAACGGCAATTCTTATCTCACGTCCCTCAACTTCGGTCTCATCACAGATGTCCACCACGATCTGCGGTATATGATATTCGTTTTCGGCAAATGAAAAGTATTCGTTTGAATAAGTATATTCACCGGAAATCACAAGAAGTAAAATCGCAGCCACAAAGCCGACGGTCCTGAATTTCTCCGGAAGCTTATATATCACTTCGATAAGAACATAACAAACGGTCACGCCTATCGGCAAAAGCCAGAGGATCCTGTAAAGTATTTCATAATCGCTGAAATAGTATATATATACATACCATATCGGTACAAAGAACACGATAAGCACATAAACCGGGTACTTTACAAATATGTCTTTTATATTTTTTTCTCTCTTACCAAACGCTATAAATAATATCGAAATCAGAAAAAGGATAAAAATAAGCCCGCTGCCCTGAAACTCAGAGAAAGAGGAAGTGACTGCATTAAACCCTTTATTCAGCATATCAAGTATCATACAGGCCTCCTATTTGATCGCATACAGAAACAGTACAAAAAGATTAACAATCGCGGGTACTGCAGCTTTAATGCGTTCTTTCCATCCGGCTTTTCTCACAAACGAATATACTAAGTTAAAGAACAGCATTATAAGCACCAAAACGTTTCCGAATACGCTTGTAAGAGCTGCAGAAATGCATATTAATATAATCATGATTAAATTTTCATTAGTGATCTTCCACTCCTCTTCTCCCGAAATATCAAGTATTTCAAAGAAAAGCATGGGTACGATTATATTTGCCAAAGCCTCCTTGCCCTGCCTTGCACGGGTTAAAAGGAACACTTCGGCAGAGTTGTACGAATAATGCGAAAACATTACAAATACGGCTATCAGACAAAGAAACATGTATTTTTTTGTGCGATTGTCGGGGAATAACTTTTCACCCACCGCATTATAGATAACGTATGTTATTGGTATTAATGAAAGCGGCATCCCTATATGCGCGACCGTGGCTGCGTTAACCGAGAACAATCTTGCAAAATATGCAACCCAGGCTGAAAACGGAGCGAGGGCATATCTCGTCATAAGCCCTCTCGCCTCTCCGGTGTACGGATCATGCATGTACAGGCTGTTCTGTCCGCTTCCGAGCGACTGCGCCACCGCAATATAATATGCATCATCGCCGTCCGCATAAGCATAAAATGCGGCTTTAAACAATTGGAACAAAACAATTCCGATAAACAGTGCAAGATATATGGTTTCTTTCGTATCAAGCATGGGCTTTGCGACAACAATTTTTTCTTTTTTCCGTGCGATCCTCATTATTGTCAGAGCGATCGAAACAATCAGGCATATGCATATCAAAACGGAATAAACCCACATAACAACATTCATCCCGTTTTCATCGTCCTGCAAAAAAACAGCGGGCAAGGTTACAGCATAAAAGGATGCAAATATTACCATCAGGCCTCCCGCGAGGCTTAAACCCGTCCCTTTGTCCTTAAGAGCAGGAAATAATCCCCTCCCAAGTATATAAGCTGCGGAATATATGATTAAGCATATAAGAATAATCTTAATTATCGACATTCTCTCTCCTTAACGGAATCAAAAACAATAAAATATATATGATCGTTATCCACGCAGTGTTTTTATAATCAAAGCCGCGAAGAGTAAAATACATATCGTACAGTGAGATCGCTGCTGCTGCGATAAGCCCGAAAACAAAGGTTTTAGCCTTAACAAACCTGCGGCCCGTGATAAAATTCACAATTCCGAGGACCATAAGACCCAAAAAAGAATATAGGCCAAACCAAAAATATACCCTTCCGAATCCGTCAGTGCCCCGTATAAAAGCATTGTAATTTTTCCCCGTAAGGCTTCCCACAGCCCCGCAAAGATTGATATACGGCGTTATCGGAGAAGCGATATGATAAGCAAAATCCCTCAGCAAAACCGGTGCCATAACGCTTTTATAAGACTTTAACGCGGTTTTGACAACTTCCCTGTATACTTCGGGTAAAAACTCAGGGTCAAGATTTGCTTCCATGACCGGAAAGAACTCATTCCAAAGATAATCCGTCGAGGATGAAGCTTCTCTTATATCGGTTTCATCCAGAAAATCAAACTTTGAAAAATACGACATTCTTACAAGATAAGGCCAGGCAAAACGCTGTACATTAAGTTCTTCAATATCTCCGGCAGGAGCACCCGGAAGAAGTGCTAGATGGCCCGGAGCGATCGCGGTATCAAGTATCAGCGGAAAAGACAGAAGATATGCCGCTATAACAAATTTGGTCTTTTTTTCTTTTGAAAGAAAGAAAAACCCTGCCGCACAAAGAACGACACATGCGGAAACGATCCCCAAAACACTCACGCCGGCATGCTTACATAAAACAAGCCATATCAAAGCCAGAACAGCCTGAACCGCTGTAACAATATAAAGATAATATTTATTGATATCTTTAAAAAGTTTTCTCATGCCTATGCGTAGAATTCATGTATCTTTTCGATAATATAATCCGTCTGGTCATCTGTAAGGCCGTAATAAAGCGGAAGTCTTGTAAGGCGCTCGCTTTCCTTGGTGGTATACTTATCTTCTCCGTGGAAACGGCCGAACTTGCTGCCCGCAGGCGCCGTATGGAGCGGTATATAATGAAATACACTTAATATGTCATTGGCTTTAAGATGATCTATAAGTTTGGTACGTTCCTCTATATCTTTTGCCTTAATATAAAACATATGAGCATTGTGAACGCACTCTTCAGGCACGAAAGGCACATCGATAAGTCCTTTTTCCTTAAGATCCTTAAGGCCTTCCATATATCTGTTCCAGATATGAAGTCTGGCCTCATTTATCTCATCCGCCATTTCAAGCTGGGCATAAAGGTATGCAGCGTTCATATCGCTCGGAAGGTAAGACGAACCGTAATTCATCCATGTATATTTATC
>JAGCCY010000317.1 GCA_017651385.1 Lachnospiraceae bacterium | reverse complement strand
GGTGTACCGGTATCGATCTTTTTTCCGTCCTTGGTCTCATATATCGTACCGTTTGCCTTAAGCTCGTAAGTTGCTTCACTCGTCTCGATATATACGGTGAAGTTGTTGCTTAACATCTTGGCGTCGGCATGGATATACAGATTTTCCCTGTCTGTTACGGCCTTAAGATCGATAAGGTTAGAATTCTTGTTTATTGCATCGTAAAGGATGCTGTCCCATTGATTGCGGCTTCCCGAAAACTGCTTCGAAGCAAAATATGCTTCCTGCTCGGCTTCGGTAAGGCCTGCCATCTCTTCGGAGATAACTTCTTCATACTTGGGTACCGGAAGGTATTCTCCTTCATTTTCAGGGCAGTTTGCCATATCGGCCCAGTTTGCGACCGTAGCCGCATGAATGCCTATTGATTCGGGATTACCCATATCAGCAAGGGGAAATGCGAATTCAAGTGTCTTTTTGTCGGAAGAAAGTCCTCTTTCCACCTGTGCGGTCGTGCCCTCAAGGCCTTCCCATTCACCCGAATCGCCTTTATATACATATAGGATGTCCGTCTCCAAAAGATAATCCGCACCTGTAAAGTACAGGTGATTCGTAACATCCCCGTCAGTGTCAAAGTAAATATGCCAGGTATCAAAATTGGCTGAAGATGACAATTGCATCTTTCCGTAGAGCATACCGTCATAAGTGAAAGCAGACAGTTTGCTAATGATACCGCCGCCGCTGTAGACCGGCGTTATATAATTCCATTCTTCTCCGTCTCCGTCCATCACGAAAGCAAAAGCTTCTTCTTCCGCGGAGCCCTCTGCGTTTGCCGTGATGGCAAACGCAGGGCCGCAGACTGACAGAAGTAACATTAATATTGTAGCTAAGATAGCAATTAATCTACGTGTTTTCATCTGTCCTTCTTTTAGGGTCTATGCCCTTTTGTTCCTGATTTTTTAGTGCTGATAACCGTTTGCTGCAAAGTACTCGTCAAGCTGTCTCTGTACTTCTGCAACGTATTCGTCGATACCTGCTGCTTTAAGTTCTTCAAGTGCTGCAGGATAGCTTGTTTCAAAATCTACATAACCGCACTCAATAGGAGTCATACGAAGGTTGATAACTTCTGTTATAGCGGTCTCGATCTCTTTAACGTTTGAATTGTCAAAGTGGAAAGCGATAACATCGGATGTCTTTGCGTTGTCGTCCCATTCTTCATATGTCTTGATGAAGTCTTCGGAAACATCTGATGTAAACATTGTGTAGTTTGCGTTACGGAACATCCACTCATAGAAGTAACCTTCGAAAGCGGGATCCTTTAATGCTATACGGCCGTCAACTATGTCATAGTTCTCGCCTTCGGGTCCGTAAAGGCAGAAAAGATAATTTTCCTGACTCTTGTATAACCAGTTTAAGAACTTCATAGCGCCTGCGGGATTTGCTGCGCTGTAAGGAACACATAATACTTCGCCGCCGCATGCGGTGATGTACTTATCTGCCGAAGGGTTAAGGAGATAGCTCTTTAATGTTGCGTTAGGATCGTTTGAACGAACCGAAGAAATGATCTCGTTTTCTTTTCCGAGTGAACCTTCTACCCAAAGGTATGTACCCTGCTGCATACGTGAATCACGTTCGTTGTAGTTGGTCGTAAGCTCGTCTTTGTAAAGACCGTCGTTGTACATGCTCTGGTTGAACTGTGCAACCTTCTTGAAAGCTTCTGTCTCAAAGTAATCGTATGCTTTTCTTGTGTTCTCGCCGTATACTACGGAATCGCCGTATGCGCACCATGTATACTGTTCATCTGCGAAGTTTCTGGTAAGGGGCTTAAAGATGATATCAGCGGGTCCGTTTAATTCGGGATACTGTTCTTTAGCCTTTGTTGCAAATGCCTTTAAGTCATCTGCTGTCTTGATATCGCTCATGCCGACGCCTTCAAGAACATCTTCTCTTACGCAGACAAGCTGGTACATACAGGATGAAGGAGCGTAAGCTGAAGGGATACCGTACTGAACGCCGTCCACAACGCCGCCTGCAAGCTGCGATTCGGGAATGACCTTAAGCATGTCGGGGCAGTTCTCAGCGATAAGCTGATCAAGAGGCTGACACTGTGACTTGTTAACCATTGAGGAAAGGTCCGGAAGACCGTCCCAGTAAAGATCTACTACCTGGTTGGCTGCGAGCATGATATCTTTCTGCTCCCAGTACTGGTCCCAGCCCTTGTAGATAAACTCAACCTTGATACCTACTTCTTCAGCAAGACGGGGATTAAGCTGGTTGTTTACGAAGTTTGCCATGCTGTCCGTCTCTTCGCCGGGATATAAGATCACAACTGTTGATACATCTCCCGATGAAGTGTTTGTGGTGGTTGTTGCGGTGGATGTGGTCGTATTTGTATCTCCACCCGGTGTGTTTGATGCTGCCGGCTTGTCTCCGCATCCTGAAAGCATTGATATTACACAGGTTGCCGAGAGTAAAAGCGCCAATAGTTTCTTTTTCATTTGAATTCCTCCTTTAGAATGTATAAATAAGGCGGTCTTGCCGCATTATTGCGTGAATTGGTTTTAAGGTTTTTATTCTTTTACCGCGCCCGTCATGATACCGTCTACAAAGTATTTCTGAATGAACGGGTACAGGAATATGATCGGTCCTATCGTTATAACCGTTACGGCCATCTTTACGGTTTCCGAAGGAAGCTTGATGTTGGCCGCCGCTCCCGAAGGGATACGTCCGCTGCTTATGGCGTTGACGTTCGATAAGATGTTGTACAAAAAGTACTGAAGCGGGAACTTGTCTCTGTCGTTTATGAACATGAGGGCGTTCCACCAGTCGTTCCAGTAGCACAATGCATACATAAGTCCGACGGTCAGCATCGCTGTCTTGCTGAGCGGAAGTGCGATGCGGAAATAGATCTGATAGTAGCTTGCTCCGTCAAGCTTTGCCGATTCGTACAAAGAAACCGGAACCGCGCTGAAATATGTCCTCATAAGGAACATGTTCCATACGCTGAAGATCGACGGGAGTATAAGGCCCGCATAGCTGTTCATCATGTGATACCAGTTAACGCATACGTAGTACCACGGGATAAGACCTGCCGAGAAGATGATCGTAAAGTTACAGATATATGCGATGGTATTTCTGTATTTAAGATCCCTTATCGATATTGCAAATGCGATCATACTGGTGATCAGCATCGATCCGAAGGTTCCCACGATCGTTATGCATATCGTTACGATGTACGATCGAAGAATCCTTAAGCCGCTGTGTGCGAACAGGTATCTGTATGTATCAAGCGTCGTCTCCCTCGGGATCGCCGAGTAGCCGAACTTTGTTACCGCCGAGTTATCGGAAAAAGAAACCGACAATACCATTATCAAAGGATAGATACATGCCAAAGCGATAAATCCGATGAAAAGATAGGCGAAAATCTTGACCATGTAATCGCTGGTCGATATTCGAATGTGTTTGTGTTTCTGTGCACTCATCAGAACAATCCCTCTCCGTCGTTTACTTTCTTTGCCAGTTTATTTGATAAGGTTACAAGTATAAGGCCCATTACCGATTGGAAAAGACCGATCGCTGTGGTATATGAGAAGCCCAAAGAACGCATTGCCGAATATACGTAAGTATCGATTACGGCCACTTCGTCGTAGAGAAGTGAGTTGTTGCCCACGATACCGTAGATCATACCGAAGTCTCCGAAGAAGATCCTTCCTATGCTCATGAGCGTAAGTACCACTACCGTAGGTTTAAGGAGCGGAAGTGTGATACGTGTGATCCTCTGGAAGCGGTTCGCACCGTCCACGGTAGCCGCTTCATACAGTGACGGATCGAAGTTTGTCATGGCCGCCATATAGATGATCGAGTTGTATCCGCACCATTTCCACACATCGGCCGTTATTATGATGCCCTTCCAGTATTTCTTTTCCGCATACCAGCGGATGATGTCGTGACCGGAATTGGCTAAGAATCTGTTTACTATACCGGTATCCGTTGAAAAGAACGCGTAAATGATGGCACCCACAACAACCCATGAAAGGAAATAAGGGAAGAACATCGCGCTCTGTGTGATCTTTTTAAATACCTTTCCCTTGATCTCGTTAAAGTTGATCGCGATCATGATCGGTATGATCGTTCCGAAGATAAGACCGAAGAAGTTGATGTACAGAGTGTTGTAGATAACCTTTCGTCCCATTCCGGTACTTCCTGTGAAGAAGTATTTAAAGTTCTGAAGTCCCACGAACTTGCTTCCGAATATACCGTCCTGAATGTTGTACTCGGTAAATGCCATCCAGATACCTGCCATTGGGATGTAAGCAAAAAGGATAAGTACCACAAGGGCCGGTATGCACATGATGTAAAGTTGTCTGTTCTTTTTGAGTTCTTTAAACATATTAGCTCCATGACTGAGACATCTTTTTGTATGCCTCTTTATCTTCCTGTGTGTAATAAACCTTTCCCGATAAAGCTTCGTCTGTTAATATCATCATTCCCGTCGTCATAAAGCGGATGCCTTTTCTAAGGCATTCCCTCGCTCCCTTCTGAAGCGAGCTTGTACATTCCGCCTCGGACAGTTTGTTTTTCATGTCCTTATAAAGGTGCACGTACAGCATTGAGCCGTCCTCTCCGTCGCTGTAGCGGAACATCCGGTCCTGAACCCTCGGGATATTTCTGTCATCGCTTAAGATGAACCTGAGCCTTTCGTCGTAGAGCCAGCTCGACGACCAGAATCCCTTCATATCAAGTTCGGGATAGTACTTTTTAAAGAAATCAAGTGCAAGACGCATTGAATTTTCAAGTCTTTCGGGAGTGTAGCCCTCTCCTTCCGGAATATGAAGGGCTATCATGTAATCCCCGTCGAAAAGAACCTGCTTATATTCGTTTTTATCAAGCGTGATCTCTTTATTCTCCGTATATCCGACCGGGTTCATGTAATAACCCGTAACATGTTCTTCGTCTTCTGTAAGTGTGGTCTTAAAAGTTCCTTCTTCTTTTGCCGGTCTTGTTGAATAGAAGTATCCGGTATCGGAAATATCATCAATGTCGGGTTCTTCGGGTTCGTTTTCTTCTTCATCGGGGAATCCCCAGGAAAGAAGCTGACCCTCGGTATCATATGTACAGCCCGTTTCGCAGATGCCGATCACTTTTCCCGTTTTAACACTTCTGTAAAGCCTGAACCTCTCACCGTGCGCATAGGGGATAAAGAGGAATCTGTCCAAAAGGAAGATCGTAAGTGTGTAAAAGTTCATCTTCCACGGCATATCTTCCACATCTATCCGGCCTTCTTTTTTGTATCTTGAAAGCTGAAGCCTTAACATCCTGTGAGGGATATCCTCGTAATAGGATTTCGGGATGCCTCTGGCGATCATATCTTTTTCTGCGACCGGTACACACGAAAGCATTACTAAAAATGCATATGCTTCGTTGTATTTGCCAAGACACCCGGGCTTAAGTTCCGTATATCTGTCGATATCGTACTTGTTACGCATCGAGCACATATCCCATACGAAGAATCTTGAGAAGAACAAAACCTTTTCATCGGCTTCTATCGCGGCAAGAGCCTCATCAAGATAACCTTTTTGTTCCTTTGAAAGATCGTACGGAGCAAGGAGCTCTTCATATATGTCATGCGGTAAAAGAACGCGGCTTTCATCGGGCACATATAACTCATAAGCTTCGCAAAGATCCTTCGGAAGCTTTTCAAGGCCCATATATTTCACTAATTCACTGTAGATCGGCTTAGTTGTCATGTTTGTGTTTCGTTGCATTGTTTCGTTATTTGTTTCGTTGTTGCGTAAACATCGTATCATCATTCCCTTTTACTTACAATGTGCGATTTTCACATTTTTTATTTTTAATTTTTGTGTAATATTTGCGAAACGTTTTTTCTTTGTGTTTCGTTAATGACGACGCGTTTTTTTGCAAAAGAAAAAGCCGTAATAATGATGTTGAACAAAATTACGGCTTTACTTAGTCCCTGACGCGGGACCGATATTTATTCCTTTAGGGAAGGAAAATTATTTTATTGAGAAATATATCTCTTTTTCGAGATAGTACATTACGGGATCGCCATCCGTTTCCACGATAACGTCGGCCGAAACGATCAGCTTATAGTTACCTCTCTCGATCGGAAGCTTCTCCTTGGAGTCGAACGGTTTTCCGTAAGTCGTGGTTCCGACTGTATGGAAGGTCAGTTTCGAATAGTCGATAAATGAAGGGTCATTTGTCACAAATCCGTGAAGATTGAGTTCTACCGGCTTTCCGTCATAGACCTTGTCTTCCACCATTATACTCTCTATCGTGAGTTCTTCGAATCCTTCATGAGAATCTCTGTAGCCTCTGTTCCAGATGCCTTCAAAGTCATTTTCGGCATCACCCTTCTTTACCATAAAGGTATCGTACAATGTGGCATCCTTCGTTGTGGTGTTATATACATACGAATCGTAGATCAATGTATCTCCGTCGATCTGGATCGCTCCGAACATGGGCTGTCCCTGAAGCTGGATCGAGGTGCCGTTACGTGTAAGTTCGCCGTCCGGTCCCATGCTGAATACAGGGTTCACACCGGGATAGATGACCTTATCAATATAAGGAGCTACCGCATATGACTTGTTTGCACAATAGTTAATGGTTACATAGTGTGTACCGTTGGGTTCAAGGTTTGTAATATCTCTTACCTGACCGTTAAACTCATACTTGGGATGATCTTCGTCTCTTCCGTCGTATACCACACCGTTAAGCCAGCAGGGCTTATGTCCGCTGTAATAGTTGCCGTCGAAATCCGTACCGTAGAAGTAGGATCTTGAACGTGTATAAACGTGATCGTGTCCCTGAAGCACAAGATCTACCTCATATTCTGCAAAGAGCGGAGGAAGGATATCCCTTAACCAGTCTACTTCTCCGTCATTGGTATGATTACCCGTTGACATGAGACCCTTGTGCAGCTGAACGATCTTCCACTTCTTATCCTTGTACTTTTCAAGCTGACTCTTAAGCCAGTTATACTGTGAAGTAAAATCGATCTCGTTGTTTGTATCGTTTGTGTTGAGGTTGATCATTACAATGTCATCACCATACTCAAAGGTATAGCAGCCGCCGGTCTTTTCATCGATGGTTCCGTCGGTGATGATCTTGCCCGTATCGGGATGCTTATCTCCCTCTTTAATGTAATCTGCCCACTTAATATCAAATCTGTCCGTAAAGGAATAAGGCCATTCATCGTGATTTCCGGCGCTGGGCATTATAACGGTGTTAAGAAGGTTCTTCTTGGGCTCGCCAAGTCCCCAGTTCCACTGCATCATGTTAAGATGTGCGTGCGAATCGTTGGTAAGATCGCCCGTAAATGCCACAAAACTGCTGTCGGGGAACATCTTATAACCGCACTCAAGTACCTTTGCCCATCTGGTATAACCGGACTGGTTTCCTTCCTGACAGTCCGTAAGATGCAGGAATGTCAGCTTGTCCGTCTCTGCTTCTTCGATCTTAAATGATCCCGTATCACAGAAACCGGTGTCCTTATTGCCCACTCTGAAGTACCAGAACGATCCGGGTTCAAGGTTTTCGATGTGAACCTTGTACATATGCCATACTGCACCGCTTACATCCGTTCTGTCCGTGCCTTTTACGGCGGGTACGGTGATCACGTCGGCGCTGTCCCAGTTCACGTCATCCTTTGATGCGGAAGCATCAGCCTTTACATACTGAAGTATCTGTTCGTTATCGATATGAGCGTATGTGGCCCATGCAAAACCTCTTGAGTATATGCCGTCATAATAGCTTACGGCAACACCCTGCGGGCAGTCCTCCTCATTGTAGGTAAATGAGTTGATGAACTTCTTCCATTCTGCGCCGTCATAGATATGCATTCCCTGAAGTTCGGAAACGCTTCCGTCAGGACCCACATTTGCTTTGAACCTTACATATTTGGGTGCGGTCGCTGCAAACTTGCCGTCTTTGTCTTCGGGAATATCATAATAAACGTAATCTCCGGCTTTCTTTGCGGCAGAAAATGCAATGTGTCCTGCCGAACCGTCTTCATAACCTATGATAGCTTCGAATTCTTTTATTGTTTCATAATCAAGGCCGTCCCACTTAAGAGCAAATACATCGCCCGGATTGTAAGAAAAGCCTTCGTTGTAAGTAAATTCACCGTATAAACGGATCTTTCCGTCCTTTTCGGAACCCTTAGACGTAACTTTTGCATAACCGCCTTCTTTTACGTCCGCCACATCACAGTAATTACCTCTTACATTCGTAAAGAGTGCCTTTTCTGTGGGCATAAAATCGGGATCCTGAGAATTGCAGATCCAGATCCTGTTGATCACGAATTCTCTGTCAAGCGTTCCTGCATCGCCTACAAGCGAAACATTATGAGCTTCTTCCGAATCGCAATATAAGTAAAGTCCTGTAACAGGCATCTCAACCGTCTGGGATTTATTATCCTTCTTAAGGTTGATCTTAAGTATCTGCTTATCATCCGAATCAAAGTCGGTATGGCTTCTGTACCAGATATTATTGCCGTTCGCATCGTTCTTGTCGGCCAGGATAGCCATGGTCATAGCGTTTGCGGGTATAAGTTCGATCCTGAGCTGATCGTATGTATCGTAGTCGTCATTAACGATATCCACATTGATGTGCGACCAGTTTGCCTTTGCTTCACGCTGATATTTAACGGTGATCGAACCGTCGGCATTATCTGTGAATCTATAGCCGCTTGAAGCAGCCTTGTTGATCTTTGCAAAATGTCCGGTAACAACAGGCTCTTCAATAGTTTTAAGATATTCTTCAAACTGCCCGGCGTCATATATATGCATGCCTTTGAACTTCAAGACAGTGTCTTCTGCCGCGACATTCATTTTGAATCTTACATATACGGGTTTCTTTTCACTGAAATATCCCGAGGTGTCTTCAGGCAGGGTAAAGTATGCATACGAGCCTTTTACAGCCGGATTATTAAGGGTGATATACTCTCCTCCGGATAATCCGTAACCGATGAGCACCTGTGAAAATGCGCTCTTGATATCATCGATTCCTTCATACTCAAAAGCAAATACATCATTAGAGGAATATGCATATTCTCCGCCTATGCCTTCAAAACGTCCGAAGATCCTGGGCTGCTGACCCGTTACATATTCAACAGTACCAAAGCCTCCCTCCGAAACATCGGTAAGGGTCGTATATCGTTCTCCGTCTATGGTCGTAAACTTAACTTTATCCGAAAGAACGAAATCGGGATCGTCCTTGTCACAAAGCCATACTTTGTGGATGGTGAAAGATCTCTCACCCAATGCTCCCAGAGTTGCATCGCAGAACAGTTTTATCTTATCGACATTATCGGTAAGATCGACCTTAAGGACCTGTCTGACCGACTTGGGAAGAGTACTGTGGCTTCTGAAGCATATATTTTCCGTTCCGTCATAAACACCGATAGTCATGTCGTCTCCGGCGGGTGTTATATCTATACGGAGCTGGTTTGCCTTCGTAATATCACAGTCTGTTATACCGAGTTTGACTGTATGCCACCATCCGTCACCGGATACATTATTGTAGGTGAATGTGACTTCATCGCCATTTACCGAAGCGGCATAGCCTGACGATGTCTCGGAAACGTTTACTTTAACCGAAGGGTCTCCCGTGGGTTCTTCCGGTTCCTCTGTCGAAGAGTTTCCGACAAGCTTGATATCGTTAAATACAAGCTGCCTGTTCTCACCGAGCACATATCCTTCCGGAAGGTTATCGCCCCAAACATTGGGATCGATCCAGAAATAAAGTCCCGTAATATCTTCTGTAAGGTCATACTCAAGCGTCTGTCTTTCGGCACTTAATCTTTCCTTTGCCCAGTGGTCCCTTAATTTCTTGTCTCCGGCCGCTGTTACAACATAAACTCCCAATACGATATCATCGGGGGGCGTTAGATCTATCACAAGCTTTTCATACTTTGAGACATCGCTTCCCGTAACCGAAAAATCAAGTCTGTTCCAGCTGCCTTTTTTGTAATCTACATTCCAGCCGCCGTCACCGTTTACCTCATAATTGCAGCCGTCCGATAGAACAGCTTCAAACACGGGAGACTCGGATTCCGAAGGTTCTTCCGGCTGAGGTGTGGGATCGGGCGTACCGTTTTCAGACTCTCTTAAGATCGAAATTCCATAAAATCCGAGGGTATTTCCCGACTGACAGTTATTATTTTTAAAACGTACATACAAAGGCTGTATATCACCCGTAAAAATACTTGTTTCGGGGAGCACAAAAGTAGCCTTTTCTTTATCGTTTTCGATAGTACCAAGCTTAATGTAATTACTTGATGTATCTTTGCACAGCAATACTTCCGTTCCGCTTAATGCGGTCGTGTAGTTTATTTCAAGTACATCTCCTG
>JAGCCY010000316.1 GCA_017651385.1 Lachnospiraceae bacterium | reverse complement strand
CTCTAAATTTCCGGAATGATCGATAATAACATCCGCATTGGCAGCAAAAATTGCATCACTCAGCTGGCTTGCAAGAATTTTATCCACCTTCTCATCACTGTATCCGCGGGATGCTTTTAAGCGTTTTCTACGGGTATCTTCATCCGCATAAACATACCAGAGTTCATCAAGCACCTCTTTGTAACCGCATTCTATAAGAAGCGCCGCTTCCAGGAAAAAGAAGGATTTTGAGCCTTCTTCCTTAAGTTCTTCGATCCTTTTAATAACACCCGTTTTCACTGCAGGGTGCACAATATCGTTAACTTTGGCAAGAAGTGAAGGATTCGAAAAAATCAGAAAACTCATTCTTTTCCGGTCTATTTCCAAATTGTTTGAAAGGACATCCTCGCCAAGCAGCGAAACAAGCGGCTCATAACATACGTTTCCTCTCATTTCAAGCTCTTCAGCGAACCTGTCGGCGACCATGACCTCACAATCAGGCCTTTTTGCAATATATTTTAATACTTCGGATTTTCCCGCACCGACTCCGCCGGTGATTCCAACAGTGATCATTTAATGAGCCTCATACCAGTTATTGCCTGCCTTTGCATCCACTATAAGAGATACCTTAAGGTCTGCGGCATTTTGCATTTCTTCCGTCACTATCTTAAGAACTTTATCTTTTTCATTTAAATACGTCTCCACAAGCACTTCATCGTGAACCTGTATGAGAAGTTTTGATTTAAGTCCTTCCTTATTGAGACGATCGAATATATTGATCATGGCGATCTTCATTATGTCCGCCGCCGTACCCTGCAAGGGAGCATTCATTGCAACTCTTTCACCGAACGATCTTCGCATGAAGTTTGAATCCTTAAGTTCGGGAATAGGACGGAGTCTGTTGTAAAGAGTCCTTGTCCCGCCGGTTTCACGGGCGTTTTTAACACTTGTGTCCATGAACTCCTTAACTTTGGGATAGGTCTTAAAATAGTCTTCTATATATTTTGAAGCATCTTTAACCGATATGCTTAAGTCACGGCTTAAACCGTATGAGCTTATGCCGTAGATGATACCGAAATTGACGGCCTTTGCATTTCTTCTGTCTAGATCGGTCACTTCATCGAAGCTTTTATGAAATACAAGAGCTGCTGTGGCTCTGTGAATATCTTTATTGGCTCTGTATGCATCGATAAGCTTTTCATCTCCCGACATATGAGCCATGAGCCTTAACTCGATCTGGGAATAATCCGCATCGATAAAGCAGCAGCCTTCTTTGGGATAGAATACCTTTCTTAATTCTCTTCCGAGTTCGGTCCTTATAGGGATATTCTGAAGGTTGGGTTCGGTAGAGCTGATCCTTCCGGTTGCCGTGATAGTCTGATTAAAATGCGAATGTATCCTTCCGTCTTCTTTAATATAATCCATAAGACCGTCGGCATATGTGGACTTAAGCTTGCTTAAAGTCCTGTAATCCAATATATCCGTGACAATGGGATATTCTCCCGCAAGTTTTTCAAGTACATCGGCAGCGGTCGAATAACCGGTCTTTGTCTTTTTTCCGCCCGGAAGGCCTAACTTTCCGAACAGTATCTCTCCAAGCTGTTTGGGAGAATTTATGTTGAATTTCTCTCCCGCTTCTTCGTGTATCTTTGCTTCAAGCTTATCTATGCCAACTGAAAGTTCTTTTCCGTATGATCTTAACTCATCCTTATTAACAAGAACGCCTTCTTTTTCCATCGAATAAAGCACATACGAAAGCGGCATCTCGATGTTCAGATAAAGATCCTTCATGCCGGCATTTGCAAGTTCTTCTTTAAGCTTATCGGATAAAAGAAGCGCATTTCTGGCCGAGAATACACCGTATCTTTCCTTATCTGAAAGGATCTCCTTTTCACTTCCGGGGAATCTTTCAAGATAATGCTCGCCCGCATATATCGAGGAATAATCACCCCTTAACGGATCCAAAAGATAGCATAATATCTCACAATCATCAAAACCGGGTCTGTACTCTCCGATATACGGATATGATCTCTTTATATCAAAAGTCGCAATATTTCTTACGTTTTTTACAGCTTTGTTTATCTCTTCGGACAGATATTCTTTTGTTATAAAGAATATTTCTTTTATGCAATAATTTTCGCGTTCCGAAAACGAAATATAAACGTTTTCACCGTCCGCATAAAAGCCAAGAACCGATGCTTTTGACATTTTACGGATTATCTCTCCGGCTCTTGTAAAATCATCCACGGTTTCATATGAGATCTCGTCAGCCTTTGATGTTACGGATGCATTATCCTCTCCGCCATATGATTCAAGCTTTGAAATAATACTCTTTAACTCATATTTTCTGAGTATCTCAACAGAGGAATCATTCAAAAATCCGCCCATTTTGCAATCCGACAGATCAAGAACGATCGGTACATCGGTCTTGATGGTCGCAAGTGTACGGCTTAAGAACGCATTTTCTTTGTCATTTATAAGATTTTCTTTTAAAGCTTTCTTAGTGATCTCATCTATATGATCGTATACGCCTTCAAGCGACTTATATTGTGCAATGAGCTCCGTAGCGGTCTTCGGACCTACCTTTGAAACACCGGGTATATTATCGCTTGTATCACCCTGGAGAGCCTTAACCTCGATAAATTCAAGCGGAGTAACACCGTATTCATTAACAACATCCTTGGTGTTGTAATTAAATGTCTCGGTTTTGCCTCCGAAGGTCTTCGGGATCGAGATCGTTATATTGTCGCTTGCGATCTGAAGAAGATCCCTGTCGCCCGAAAGCAGGGTAACCTTTAATTCTTCCTTTTCAAAACGCTTTGCCAAAGTACCGAGTATATCATCGGCTTCAAAGCCTTCCATTTCGATCACGGGAATGTTCATCGATCTGAGTATTTCGCGAATGATCGGAAGCTGTTCGATAAATTCGGACGGTGCAGGCTTTCTCGTGCCCTTATACTCTTTATATATCTTATGCCTGCAAGTCGGAGGCTTCATATCAAAAGCCACACAAAGATAATCCGGAGCCACGTCATTAAACGTCTTTGTAAGGATATTAAAAAACCCCAAAAGAGCATTTGTATGAATCCCATCTCTGTTTGTAAGAAGCGGGAGTCCGTAAAATCCTCTGTTCATTATGGAATTACCGTCTATAAGAAGAATTCTTGATTGCATAAACCGTCCTAAAGAATGATCAATAATGCCGCAAGGCAAAAAATAGTGACTCCGACAAAAAAGATACCCAGATATCCTCTTTCTATGATGTCTTTCTTATAAAGACTCCTTAAAGCCTCTTTCTTTCTTTTTTCAAGCTCCTTATCGACATTGAGGTCGATGATCTCGTCAAGATTGTTAAGGCCCACGGAGACCATATATTGAATGGTAAGTTCCTCTTTGCAGGATTTACAGTTCTTTATATGTTCTATAAGTGCAAGAGTCTCATTTTCGGAAAGCGTTTTATTCAAAAACATCGGAATCTGTTTTTCAGTTTCCTTACAGCTTAAAGTTTCTTCCATATACCTATCCTACATGCTTTTTGAGAAAATCCACCTGATCCTTGTTGGCTTCTTTTGCAAGATCGTTTCTTATATCTTCAAAGAAAACATGATAAGTGTTCTTGTCACCGTATATTTTTGAATCACATTCAACATTTTTGGATTTAAGAAGTTCCTTAAAAGGATCCAGATTCTTTACAAGGAAATCTCCGGGTGAACTTAATAAATATGTGGGCGGATAATCCGACGTCACATAATCGAATATCTTTATCTTTTCGCCGAACTGCCCGGGATTTCTTGTAAGATATATCCTTTCAAGATCCCTGGTACTACTGCCCGAATCGGATACGGAATAAATACCGCATCCCAAAGATAATGCTTTCAATGTAAAAGAAGGCACTTCAATACCCATGACTTTTGCATAAGCTGGATTGGTAACGCAGACCGCATACTGGCTTGCTATCTGAGCACCGGCGGAATCGCCTATCATGACGACATTATCAAGGTCAAAGCCGTATTTATCGGCATTTTGACATACCCATTTCAAAACTTCGTTAGTCTCTATTATCGGATTGGGAAATGTGATCTTCGGCGCAAGAGTGTAATTATAATTGACAACGGCAAAACCGTTCTGCGCAAAAGTCATTGTGTAAAAAGAATAAAGTTCTTTATCGCCGTATATATAACCGCCGCCGTGCGAACTTACCAAAACAGGCAGTTTACCATCGGCTCCTTTG
>JAGCCY010000315.1 GCA_017651385.1 Lachnospiraceae bacterium | reverse complement strand
GGCCGGTGTGATATCCGTGATCTTCGTTCTTTTGATCCGCAGGATCCGTAAAAAATAGGACCGATACGGTATTGAAAGGTTTGACAGAGTCTATTAACCTGAAGTTAATAGGCTCTTTGTTATTATATAGAGCGGAATGCAATAATAAGAAAGGAAAAGATATGGAATATCCGGGAAATAATATCATAATGAGCGGCAACTATTTTTCTTTTGCCGCTATCGCTTTTATGATACTGTTTCTGGCATTTGTGCATTTTAATAACGGCGGATTTACGACCCGTACCAGAAAACTTTTGCTGGTTACGGTTTATTTTGCGTTGGCGGGATGTGTGGTCGAAGTCATTGCAGCGTCATTAAATGCCGATCCGGACGTAAGCGACAATCTGATCGTCATCTTTTATTCCCTGAACATGCTTGGCATGTTTTTAAGTTCCATGTTCTTTGACAGATATACTTATGCCGTAATAATCCCGGTGCGGAAAAATCCCGGACGCAGTAAGTTCGGGGTGGCCACAGATCTTATAACCATTGCATATATCATCGCACTTATCATCAACTACTTTACCCACTATGCTTTTGCGCATGCAAACGGAGAGCTGATCATGAAGCCGGCCATATATATACTTGCATATGTGGCACCGCTTTTCTTTTTGTTCATCGGACTTGCGGCGATCTTTGTAAAAAGAAGAGAATTGACAAGACGTGAGAAGATAGCCCTTATTTCAACGCATCTTCTGGTAATATTCGGTGCTGTCGTGCAGGGGCTTTTGAACGACAGAGTCCTTTTTGTATCGTTTTTTATAACGATAGGGTTTTATGTCATATATACGGTTCTTGAGACTCCCGATTATCACAGACTCATGGTGACCAACAGAAAACTTGCCGATGCCGAGAAAAGGGCCAATTCGGCCAATAAAGCAAAATCAATGTTTCTTTCGTCGATGTCACATGAGATAAGAACGCCCATGAATGCGGTACTCGGCATGAATGAGCTTACAAGGATGACGCTTGACGACGATGAGATGTCGGTTGAAGAAAAACTCAACACGATATCCACCTACACCGACAATATCCACAGTTCCGGTGAGGCACTTTTATCTATAATCAATGATATCCTGGATCTTTCAAAGATCGAATCAGGAAAGATGACTATCGTGGAGGCTCCTTATCATATCAGGGAACTCATGAATGAGGTCAGGGATATTTTTGCGGTTCTTTCAAAAGAAAAAGATCTTAAATTTGAAATGGATATCGATGAAAGTCTTCCCGGATACATAAGCGGCGACAGGATACGCGTAAAGCAGATCGTGACCAATATAGTCAACAATGCTGTAAAGTATACGGAAGAAGGCAGTATAAAGGTCAAAATGACCGGTAAAAGGGTTGATGACGTTATCACATATGATATAGCCGTCACCGATACAGGTATAGGTATCAAGGAAGAAAATATAGACAGGATATTCGAAAGTTTTGACCGTATCGAAGTAAAAGCGACACGTTATATAGAAGGAACGGGACTCGGACTTTCCATAGTAAAGAATCTGCTGGATCTTATGGACGGCTCCATTGATGTGAAAAGTAAATACAAGCAAGGGTCGACATTTACGGTCCACATTCCCCAGAAAGTTCTTTCGAACGAATTGATATCCGATTACAGGGCGGCAAAGACCGACATAGACGAGGGCAGGCCGGAATTTGAAGCAAACGGCGCAAAAGTGCTTGTTGTGGATGACAATAAGACAAACTTAAAGGTTGCGGAAGGACTTCTTAAACGTACCGGTGTATCGGTAAAGACCGCGGATTCCGGAGCCGAAGCACTCGATGATATCGTAAAAGAAAAATACAGTATAATCTTTTTGGATCATATGATGCCGAATATGGACGGTGAGAAGGTATTAAACGAGATAAGGACAAATCCTTCGGATTACGAACTTAATATAAACACTCCGATCGTTGTCATGACGGCAAACGCAATGGAAGGCATAAAGGACAGATACGTCAAAGATATGGGATTTACCGATTATCTCGCAAAACCGTTTAAATACAGTGAGCTTATCGATATTCTTTCAAAATATCTGAAATAGTATATAATAGGAAATTGCAACGGTTACAATAAGATAAATGTTATAAATCAATGAGAAGAGGAACAGGGTTATGATAGGATTGATCGTGGCATACACCAATAACAGGGTAATAGGCAATAACGGGAAGATCCCGTGGAGGATCAAAGGAGAACAGCGCAGGTTTAAGGAACTTACGACAGGAAATGTCGTTATCATTGGAAGACGTTCTTACGATGAGATAGGACATCCTTTACCCAACCGTTTTACGATAGTTGTGTCACGTACGGCAAAGTATGAGGCAGAGAACTGCGTTACCGTAAAAAGCCTTAAAGAAGCGATAGAATATGCTCAGAAGAACAGACCCGGTGAAAACATCTATCTTTCAGGCGGAGCAGGTATATACAGTGAAGGTCTCAATATGGCCGATAAGCTTTTTGTGACGGAGGTGGATCTTGATATTGACGGAGACACTTTCTTTCCAAAGTTCGATGAAAGCCTCTATGAAAAGACGATAGATGAACATGTGGACGGAGAGATCCCGTACACGTATGTCACTTTTACAAAGAAAAAGACAGAAGAAGGTAGCTTCGATGAATAACGATCTTACACAAAAAGATATAGAAGATATGGAAGCGGAAATCGAGCACAGAAAAGTGGTCGTAAGAAAAGAACTTCTTGAACACGTTAAGGAAGCCCGTTCACACGGAGACTTGAGCGAAAACTTTGAGTACTATGCGGCAAAGAAAGAGAAAAACCAGAACGAGAGCCGCATACGTTATCTTGAAAGAATGATAAGGACCGCAAACGTGGTCGACGACAATGCAAAAGAAGATGAGGTCGGCATCAATAAGACCGTAACGGTCTATGTGGAAGAGGATGATGTCGAGGAAGAATACAAGATAGTCACGACTGTAAGAGAAGACTCGCTTAACGGTATGGTGTCAAACGAGTCTCCTATGGGAAAAGCGCTGCTCGGGCATAAGGTCGGCGACAGGGTCGAGATAGCCGTGAGCAAGGATTACAGTTATTTTGTTGTGATAAAAAAGATCGACAATTCCACCGTCTCGGATTCGGGAGAACTTCGTAAGTTTTAACTTAAGTCCAGCCACCGTCAACAGTAATGACTTGTCCGGTCAAATCCGACGGAGCGCATAAAACGGCGCTTATCGTGTCAGCGATCTCTTCGAGAGTCGCAAAGCGGTCTGCCGGGATCTCTTCGCGAACGCTGTCAAGTTCCGAGTTGTCTAAGTGTTTGTTCATATCGGTCTCCACAAAACCGCATGCTATCGCGTTGACCGAAATGTTACTGGGAGCGAGTTCTTTTGCCAGAGCTTTGGTGAATCCGTTGACGCCTCCTTTGGTGGCAGAGTAGGCAACTTCCATGGACGCCCCGACATTTCCCCAGACGGATGAGATATTTATTAT
>JAGCCY010000314.1 GCA_017651385.1 Lachnospiraceae bacterium | reverse complement strand
TCACCGCCGGCACAGGCGACATCGTTAACGCACATGGCTACCGCATCAATACCGATCGTATCATGTTTATCCAGTAAAAATGCAAGTTTGACTTTCGTACCGCATCCATCGGTTCCCGACAAAAGAACGGGATCCTCCATGTTCTTGATCTTTTCAAGAGAAAACGCTCCGGAGAAACCTCCTATGCCGCCCAAAACCTCCGGACGGAAAGTTTTCTTTACATGCTCTTTCATAAGCTCTACGGAAGCGTAGCCCGCTTCAATATCGACACCGGCTTTTTTGTAATCCATTGTATGCTCCTTATTTTGTGTAGTTTTTGTATCCTGTATTCTGAAGGGTCTCATCCTTTTTCTGCACACTCTTCTTTAAGTTCTCCGAATATGCTTTAAGCTTATCCAAAAGAACACTGTCCGATGTGGCAAGGATCTTTGCGGCAAGAAGACCGGCATTCTGTCCCCCGTTTATCGCAACGGTTGCAACCGGGATACCGCTTGGCATCTGCACGATGGAATAGAGTGAATCGCGCCCTCCGAGTGATGTCGTATGCATGGGAATACCGATGACCGGCATAGGGAAGATCGCCGCACACATTCCGGGAAGATGAGCAGCCATGCCCGCACCCGCGATTATGACCTTTACCCCGCGCGATTCGGCTGTCTTTGCATATTCAAAAAAATCATCGGGTTCTCTGTGTGCGGATATTATGCGCATTTCATAAGAAATTCCGAGTTCTTCGAGCACATCTGCCGCTTTTGCCATAACGGGCATATCGGAATCACTGCCCATAACTATAGATACAGTTGCCATATATATGTCCCTTTCATTGTTTTTCTACTATATTTAGTGTACTTTAATAAGGTTTCACGTGCAATGTATGTTTTGCACTAAACAATCCTAAATTCCCGCATAAAGTATGGTGCTGATAAACAATAAATCCAAAATATTAAGACACAGGCCTATATATGCGAAAAGGTGAAATTTATCAGCTTCCTGTTTGCCTACAACTCCAAGTATGATCCCGACCGCCGAAAACAGCGTACACAAAAATCCTGCCGCCCCGAATGACGTCGGTGCGTTGCCTTTTAATCTGTAACTTAAGATTATCGATACTATAAGGCTTACAAGCACGATTATGCCAAGAACAAAAGAAAAAATACCTTTTTCGGAATGCTTTTTCTTGGAATAGATTATCCTTCGCTTTTTCACGCCTTAGCTCCGTATTCTTCATAGTATGCCCCGATCGCGGCATATATCTCATCCGTGATAACGACGCGTCCGTTCACTTCGCGGTTGTGAAGATATTCTTTGACCTCCGCCATGGATACGATGGCCGCAGTATCAAAGCCGTACAGGTCTTTGATCTCATCAAGCGCGGACTTTTCACCTTTACCGCGTTCACAACGGTTTAAAGATACCATAAGCCCTTTGATCTCAACATCTGCCTGCGCCTTGATGATCGGAAATGTCTCCTCGATGGACTTGCCGGATGTGGTAACATCCTCGATTATCACCACCCTGTCGCCGTCTTTAAGCTTGGATCCCAAAAGTATTCCGACATCTCCGTGATCCTTGACTTCTTTTCTGTTTGAACAGTATCTTATCTCTTTGCCGTAAAGCTTTGAAAAAGCTATAACTGTCGCAACCGAAAGCGGTATACCCTTATATGCCGGTCCGAAGAGAACATCGAAATCATCACCGAACCTGTCATGTATGGCTTTTGCATAGTATTCTCCGAGCTTCATGAGCTGATAGCCCGTAACATATGCCCCCGCATTCATAAAAAACGGTGACTTTCTTCCGCTCTTCAACGTAAAATCTCCAAACTTCAAAACGTCTGACTCGACCATGAAGTTAATAAACTCTTCTTTGTACTGTTCCACAATCTGTTCCTCCGATTATCTTTTAAACCACTATATATTGTACCATAACAGTATTTATTGGCAATACTTTTATCAAAATAAAGATTGCCGTTTTAGCCAAAATCCTTATAGTCTTAAGATCATATATCAGATGATTGACTTTGGGATGCCGTTTTCATATAATTACACCAATGCGGCTCACAAATTGTTGATTGCCGCCGATTCAAGGCGTTTAGCGCGCGGCGGCAAGCAGGCAAGCCGCTAGCGCGGCTCACAAATTGTTGATCGCCGCCGATTCAGGGCGTTCCGCGCAAATCAGAGGGGGATATTCTATGAACACAGTATTATTCGATCTTGACGGCACACTTCTTCCGATGGATATGACCGAATTCACGGAAGGATATTTTAAATATCTTGTAAAAATGCTCGCTCCGCACGGTTACGATCCGAAAGAACTTATTAAAAATGTCTGGGGCGGAACCGCGGCCATGGTCAAAAACGACGGAAGCTGCATGAATGAGGCCGCATTCTGGAATTACTTCACCGGCGTATACGGTGAAAAGTCCCGTGAAGACATGCCGATTTTCGACGAATTCTATGCAACGGAATTCAAAAACGCCAGACAGTTCTGCGGCTTTAACAAAATGGCTGCCGAGATCGTACGTATGCTTAAAGAACGCGGTTACAGGGTTGCCCTTGCCACAAACCCGTTATTCCCGTCTACGGCAACCAGACAGCGTATCAACTGGGCCGGTCTTGAGCCCGATGAATTTGAATTGTATACAACATACGAAAATATAGGCTATTGCAAGCCCAATCTTGATTACTACAGAGAAGTCATGAGGCGTTTAAATGTTGAGCCGGAAGACTGTCTCATGGTCGGAAACGACGTCGGCGAGGACATGGTGGCCGAAAAGCTCGGCATGAAGGTATTTTTACTTACCGATTGCATGATCAACAAATACAATGAGGACATAGACCAATGGCCGCACGGTAACTTTGATGACTTAAAAGCATATCATGACAAAGAATATGAAACCCGGGAAACCGTTTAAACGGTCCCGGGTTTTCTTTTATTCAAGATATTTTTTTACAAGTTCTTTAACATAAGAAGGCCTTTGGGTCAAAAAAACGTTTATTGCTTCCATACTGTTTAAATAATGATCAAAGTCCGGCCCCCAGTCTCCTTCATCATATATTTCGTTTT
>JAGCCY010000313.1 GCA_017651385.1 Lachnospiraceae bacterium | reverse complement strand
AATTTTTTGCTTGCTTTACTCATATCCACGATCATCATCATGTTGAAATAATCATTGACGATCGTCTGTGAGATATCAAGGATATTGATATTGTTGTCGTCAAGATAAGTACAGGTCCTGGCTATGATGCCGACCGTATCCTTACCGACTACGGTAATAATGCTCTTATTCATATTGTTTCTCCTCTTTGATCTTAAAATTCCAGCAATTCGCAGGGTATATCACGTCTTGCTACCGTTATCGGAAAATCATTTCCGTCATATTTGGTGTCGGAAGCCGTGATCTCCAGCCTTACTGTCTCGTATGCCAGTTCGGGCATATTATTTTCTTTACTTAAATGTCCAAGATAAATGTGCTTTACATTATCATTCAAAAGCTCGGAAATAAGTCTTCCGCCGCTTTCGTTTGAAAGATGACCTTTATTTCCCAATATCCTGCGTTTTAAAGGATAAGGATAAGGCCCCGTCTCAAGCATCCTTATATCATGATTGGCCTCGCAAAGGATCACATCCATGCCGAGAAGCGAACCTATCGTGTAGTCGTCGTAAGTACCAAGGTCGGTAACGACCGCGCACTTTTTACCTTCGCAATATACTCTCATTGCAAGGGGTTCAAGCGCATCGTGTGAGATCTTTAAAGGATTGACCGTTATGTCCTTGACCGTCACTTTTTCGTCCGCTTTTATAACATGAAAGATACTATCATCAAAAGAAACATTTCTGCAACTGTTTTTGATCCCTTTGATCGTACCCTCCGATGCATAGATCGGAATATTGTATTTCTTCGTCAAAACACCCAGACCGGCTATATGGTCCGAGTGTTCGTGAGTTATGAATATCGCGTCTATTTCGGAAGTCTTAAGTCCGATATTGTTTAAAGCAAGTTCTGTTCTTTTACCGCTTATACCGACATCCACAAGGATATGCGTGGAATCGGATCCTACATATATACAATTGCCCGACGACCCGCTGGCAATACTTTGAAATCTCATTTTACCTTATTCCTTCCAACGAATCGTTAATCTGTCCCCGTCATGAAGAGGGCTCATGTATTCGGCATTTTTGCCGTTATGTACGGTTTCTATACCGCTTCCCTGAGGCTTTGAAAGATCGAAATCGATATGATCGAATACATCCACAAATACATAATCGGATTTACCGGTCAAAGTAACGGGCTTATCGTTTACAAAGACCGTAAGGGAAGTATTTATACCCTGAGTTTTGGGCTTTGATACGGCTTTTTCCTTTTCGGAACCCGTTTCTTCAATTACACCTTCATCCTGATCGTTTACTTCCGTTTCGGTATCATCATATTCCTCTTCATCGGGAAGATCGTCATAAGTCTCCGTTTCGGAACTTTCGATTATATCCATAAGCTGTTCTTTTGTGCAGGCATCCTTTATCTCGATCCTGTCGTCTTCTTTGATCTCATAATCGGGATTAACGGGCTTTCCGTTTACAAAAACAGGTTTTGTGAGTTCTATCGTCTTTCCGTCAACGGTAAGTTTAAGACCCTCTTTATATTCCGGCAGGTTTTCTATCCTGATCCTTGCACGCACACCGGCAGTAGATTCGGTTATAACGATCTTATCGTTCATCTTGACCGGTCCCGTTATATCGGCAGGCTTGCCGTTGACCGTGATCACTGCGGCCTCACCGAGTTCTCCCTTTGCGATCTTGGACTTTCCGTTGACAAGATAAGTGAGCGCACGTCCGCGTTTGGGGAAAAGCCCGTCATTGGGGAATTCCGCCTGCATTGCAACGTCCACAACGGAAACATGACCGTTATCGTACATCTTCATGCGCTTGCCGTTAAATGTTACATATACAAGATTATTATTATGCTCATAGTAATTTAAGCATATACCTATAGGCGTTACCATAAGAGAGCTTCTGTCCGCATCGGCTTCCAAAAACTCAATGCTTCCCATAACTTCACGGCCTCTTAAAGCAACACGTTCTTTAGCGATCTTAAGCTGTTCGGAAAGCTTTTCCGTATAACCTGTCACGATGCCTCCACCGCCTACCACAAATACGGCGCTGACTGCCTTGTCGCCGTTTAAGCGCATTATCTCTTTTGCCACCTTTTCGGCTTCCTCATCGACGGTATCCTTGATCGTTTCAAGGACCTCGCCTCTTGAAATGGTCTGCGGAAGCCCCATGATGTCTTCATATTTAATGGATTCTGTGTTATCGGAATCCTTTTTTATCTTTTCAGCCGTATCAAAATCCACGAGACAATGCTGCGCGATGACATCGGTTATTGCATCGCCTGCCATGGGTATCATTCCGTATGCGATTATGCTTCCGTCTTTTGTGATGGAAATATCGCTTGTTCCTGCACCTACATCCACAAGCGCAATATTTAACATTCTGAACTTTTCGGGAATGGCTACGCTTATCGCCGCAATAGGCTCCAAAGTAAGATTGGCGACTTCAAGCCCGGCAAGCTCGACCGATCTGTAAAGTCCGTCCACAACATCATCCGGCAGGAATGTCGCTATAAGATCCGCGGAGATCTTCCTTGCTTTATGTCCGAGAAGATTACCGATCGCATTACCGTTAAGGAAATACTTTATGACCGAATAACCGACACAATAAAATTTGATGTCGGATTCTTCCTTTTGAGAGAATTCCTTATATGCCTTTTCAATTCCCAGACTCATAAGATTGGATATATCTTCGGCAGTTGTTTCTCTTTCGTCCTCAAATACCATATCTATATGAGTATCCAAAGTTCTGAGTACACGGCCGGCAGCAGCGATACAAACCTGCTTAAGCTCGGATCCTATCGCTTCTTCGCAGGCTGCTTTGACTTCTTTTATGGTATTGGCAACCCTGCCGATATCGTGGATCTGTCCGTCAAGCATCGCACGGGTCTCATGTTCTTTTGTCTTCTGGGTGATGACCACAAATTTATCGCCTTTTTTGTAGCCGACCGTTCCGACTATACTTCTGGTACCGATATCAAGTCCGAATACGAACTTTGTT
>JAGCCY010000033.1 GCA_017651385.1 Lachnospiraceae bacterium | reverse complement strand
GAGGAGATCCAGGCCTGTCGTGACGGATATATATATATCCATGACATGAGTGCCAGGAGAGATACCATGAACTGTTGTCTATTCGATGTCGAGCATGTGCTCTCGGGCGGATTTGAGATGGGTAATATCTGGTACAACGAACCCAAGACCCTCGATACGGCATTCGATGTCATAGGTGATATCGTTCTTTCTGCGGCCAGCCAGCAGTACGGCGGATTTACGGTTCCGAGTGTTGACCTTATCCTTGAGCCCTATGCCGAAAAATCTTATGCAAAATATGTCGAGAAATACAAGAACTTAGGTGTATCCGAAGAAAGAGCCGAAGAAGAGGCATTAAAGGATGTGACCCGTGATTTTGAGCAGGGCTTCCAGGGCTGGGAGTATAAGTTCAATACCGTTGCATCATCCAGAGGAGATTATCCTTTTATCACCGTGACCGCAGGAACGGGTACCGGAAGATTTGCAAAACTCGGTACCATCCAGATGTTAAATGTAAGACGTAAAGGCCAGGGCAAGAAAGAATGCAAAAAGCCCGTTCTTTTCCCTAAGATCGTATTTTTGTACGATGAAAATCTTCACGGACCCGGAAAAGAACTTGAAGATGTTTTTGAAGCGGGCGTTTTATGTTCCGCCAAGACAATGTATCCCGACTGGCTTTCGTTAACGGGCAAGGGATATGTTGCTTCAATGTATAAGCAGTACGGAAAGATCATTTCCCCCATGGGCTGCAGAGCATTTTTGTCGCCCTGGTACGAAAGAGGCGGAATGCATCCGGCTGATGACAAAGATGTGCCCATATTTGTGGGAAGGTTCAATATCGGAGCGGTTTCTTTGCATCTTCCGATGATCCTTGCAAAAGCAAGAAAGGAAAGCAGAGACTTTTATGAAGTTCTGGATTACTATCTTGAGCTTATAAGACAGCTTCATATAAGGACCTATGCATATCTGGGCGAGATGCGCGCATCCACGAATCCCCTTGCTTATTGTGAAGGAGGTTTCCTCGGCGGTCATCTTAAGCTTTCTGATAAGATCAAACCTTTGCTTAAGTCCGCGACCGCAAGTTTCGGAATCACAGCATTAAACGAGCTTCAGGAGCTTTATAACGGAAAGTCTCTTGTTGAAGACGGACAGTTTGCCGTTGAAGTTATGGAACATATCAATAAAAAGGTAGCCGAATTCAAAGAAGAAGACGGAAATCTTTATGCGATCTACGGTACCCCCGCAGAAAACCTTTGCGGTCTCCAGATTCAGCAGTTCCGTAAAAAATACGGTATCGTGGAAGGCGTAAGCGACAGGGAATATGTATCCAACTCATTCCATTGTCATGTGACCGAAGATATCACTCCCATTCAGAAGCAGGATCTCGAAAACAGATTCTGGGATCTTTCAAACGGCGGAAAGATACAGTATGTAAAATATCCCATTGATTACAATATCGAAGCTGTTAAGACTCTTATTCACAGAGCAATGGATATGGGATTCTACGAAGGCGTAAATCTTTCGCTTGCATATTGCGACGATTGCGGTCATCAGGAACTTGAGATGGATGTATGTCCCAAGTGCGGAAGCAGGAACCTTACAAAGATCGACCGTATGAACGGTTATTTAAGCTATTCGAGAGTACATGGAGATACCAGACTCAATGACGCCAAGATGGCAGAAATTGCAGAAAGGAAGTCCATGTAATATGCGATATCATAATATAACTAAGGATGACATGAAGAACGGAGACGGTCTTCGTGTCGTTCTGTGGGTAGCGGGCTGCAATCATTGCTGTAAGGGCTGCCAGAATCCGTGTACATGGGATCCCGACGGCGGCCTTCCTTTTGATGAAGCAGCGGAAGCCGAAATATATGAACAACTGGATAAGAGTTATATCTCAGGTATAACATTCTCGGGCGGAGATCCGTTATTTCCCGGTAACAAAGCCGATGTTGCAGATCTTATAAGCAGGGTAAAAGAAAAATATCCTGATAAGACTGTATGGCTTTATACCGGAGATCTATGGGAAAACATCTATAATTATCCGATGATGAAAAATATAGATGTGGTCGTGGACGGAGAATTCATGATCGACAAGCTTGATGTCACACTTATGTGGAAGGGAAGTTCCAACCAGCGTGTTGTCGATGTCAAAGCTACGCTAAACAGCGACGATCCTTCTGTTCCGGTCCTTTATTGCGACGATTATTATAAGTAGGTGGGTTATGGAAAGAATTGCAAAATTTGAGAAGGTATCCGAAAAAAGATTTTTGACCGATTTTAAGGATACCTTCAGTGAGTATACCGATGAGGAAGTTTTAAACATTTATAACGAAATAAAACTTCCCAAAAGAGCCACGGCCAAAAGTGCGGGTTATGATATCTATATGCCTGTTTCTTTTACCTTAAGCCCGGGCGAGACCGTTAAGATACCGACAGGCATAAGAGTGTACATGGAGCCTCAATATGTATTTATGATCTATCCAAGATCCGGTCTTGGATTTAAATACAGACTCCAGCTTAACAATACCGTCGGAGTTATTGATGCCGACTATTACGAGTCGGACAATGAAGGCCATATTTTTATCAAGATCACCAATGATTCAAACGAAGGCAAGACCGTGGAGCTTGAAAAGGGCAACGGATTTGCCCAGGGCATATTCATGCAGTACGCGATCACCGTAGACGATGACGTTACGGAAAAAAGAAACGGCGGTTTTGGTTCAACGACAGGGAAGTAGTTTTTAAAACTACTTTCTTTGGTTTTTGAAACATTTTATATTGCAATTTCTTTTTACTGATGATATTATGTCTAAGATATTTTTTTAATAAGGAGGACAGGGGTATGTTCCCGTACATTATTTGCACAGATTCCGGTTCCGATCTTCCCGAAGATTATATTGCACAACAGGAAATAGGTTATTTCCCTCTTACTTATATGATCAATGATAAGACTTACGGATCTAACGGTGAAAATCTTCCGTTCCATGAGTTTTACGATTATATGAGAGCCGGAAACGTTCCGAAAACTTCCCAGGTCAATCCCGAAGAAGCAAAAGAAGGATTAAAGAAACTTTTGGAAAAGAACAAAAACATTCTTGTTCTTGCACTTTCTTCCGGAATAAGCGGTACGTATAACAGTTTCAGGATAGCTGCCGAAGAATTGAATGAAGAAGAATCCGATTCCAATATCATTGTCATCGATTCGCTTGCTGCTTCTCTGGGTGAAGGATTATATGTATATTTTGCTTGTCTTAACAGAGAAAAAGGCATGTCTATCGAAGAAAACGCAAAGTGGCTTACAGATAACAGACTTAAGTTCACTCATGTGTTTACGGTCGACGATCTTAATCACCTTTACAGAGGCGGAAGAGTATCGAGAGGTACAGCCATTATCGGTACAGTATTGAGTATCAAGCCCGTTCTTCATGTTGATGACGAAGGTAAGCTTATTCCTCTTAAGAATGTAAGAAGCCGTAAGAAAGCTTTGATGACACTTGTGGATCTTATGGAAGAGAAGATGGGATCTTACAAAGAAAAAAGCGATGTCTTCTTTATAAGTCACGGTGATTGTGAAGAGGAAGCTAATATTGTTAAAGAAGAAATTAATAGACGATTCGGTATGAAAACGTGTATAATAAATCACATAGGACCATTGATCGGTGCTCATTCGGGCCCGGGAACCGTTGCTCTGTTCTTTTTAGGCGACGAAAGGTAATATGTAAAGTCTAAGGGGTTTTTATTATGTACGGTTATCAGAAAACAGTCAAACTGGTACTTTTAGAGTACCTTTTAATTCTGTTGCTTCATGTAGTTTATGCATATACATGCTTCAGCATGCATGAAGGATTGTTTGTCCTGATAACTTCGTGCGTAATGCTAACCCTTTCTTATTTGATAACTCTTTTATTTAAAAATCAGTCATTTGTCATAAATTCATTTTCAATATCGATCATCATCTCCACAACGATCATAGGATATGTGCTTCATACAACCGCCTTTTCCGTATTGATCTTTCTTGCGATGACTGCGGGCTTTACCATTTTCATGGAGAGAAAGAACATGATATTCTGTGTTATCTCTTCACTTGCAGCCCTCATCCTTTATGCGATCTTTATCCCTGATGCGATATTACTTAAAGTAGATTCGTTAATGATATATTTCTTCTATTGCTTTGTGTATTTCGCGGCTTCGATAAATCTGTATATCATCGTTAAATATGCACGCGAATACATGAAAGGTATGGAAGATAAGGCGGAAGAAGCCGAGAGGGCAAATAATTCAAAGATGCTCTTTCTTGCCAATATGTCTCATGAGATAAGAACACCCATGAACGCCATCTGCGGAATGGCTGAACTTAACTTAAGGGAAGATCTTTCACCTCAGGTCAGAGAAAACACGCAGAGTATTCAAAATTCAGGCAAGATACTTCTTTCCATAGTCAATGATATCCTTGATTATTCAAAGATGGAAAGCGGCAAGATGGTGATCGTTCCCGTAAATTATTCGATCTCTCACCTCATCAAGGAAACTGTCGATATAATGCAGATACGTCTTTCCGATAAGAATGTACAGATGCGATATGAGATATCCGATACTGTTCCCGATGTACTTGTCGGAGATGAGATAAGGATAAGACAGATACTTTTCAATCTTCTTACCAATGCCATTAAGTATACGGATAACGGCTATATCTCCATCGATGTCGACGGCGATATTCTTGAAAACGACGAGATAAGATTAAAGATAGCCGTTACTGATTCAGGTATAGGAATAAAAAAGGACGATCTTCAAAAGATATTTACAAGTTTTCAGCAGCTTGATTCACACAGATCCAATTCACGTGAGGGAACCGGCTTAGGCCTTGCCATATGCAAAGAACTGGTAGGCTTAATGGGCGGCGAGATCTACGTTGAATCATCTTACGGCGTAGGCAGCAAGTTTTCTTTTACCATTCTTCAGAATATCTCGGATAAACAGGAATCGTTCATCTATTCCGACAATAAGGTCGAAGAACCCGAGAATAAGCTTACCGCTGTATCTGCCCGTGTTCTTGTCGTTGATGATAATGCGGTCAACTTAAAGGTTGCCCAGGGGCTTCTTCGTACGTTCGGGCTTACCGTTGATACATGTAAGAGCGGAAGAGAATGCCTTGATATATTAAGGACCAGCAAGATCTACGACATCATATTTATGGATCATATGATGCCCGAACTTGACGGTATCGAGACACTTAATCTTATAAGGTCCGACCCCGACGAATATATGCAGAATGTTCCTGTTGTAGCTCTTACGGCAAATGTTATGAGTGGTGTAAGAGAAATGTTCATATCGGAAGGTTTCAATGACTATGTTCCAAAACCCATTGATATGACCTGGGTCAACACCATCTTAAGAAAATATCTGCCGAGAGATAAGCAGAAATAATTTTTCTTTATTATCTTTATCTTTATACAATTTGTGCTATAATCTTCTAAGTTTATTCACTTTGATAATTGGAGGTTTTATTTCCATGGAAAAAATTAGAACAAGATATGCTCCTTCACCCACCGGCAAGATGCATGTGGGCAATTTAAGGACAGCTCTTTACGAATTTCTTGTCGCCAAGCATGAAAACGGTGATTTTATGTTAAGGATCGAGGATACCGATCAGGAACGTTTCGTCGACGGCGCAATTGATATCATCAACGATACGCTTGAACAGGCAGGCCTTTATCACGATGAAGGTCCCGATAAGGACGGCGGTTACGGCCCTTATGTGCAGTCCGAAAGGATGAAGACGGGCATATATATGAAGTATGCAAAAGAGCTTGTGGAAAAGGGCGAGGCATATTATTGCTTTTGTACCAAGGAAAGACTTGCCACGCTTAAGACTGTCGTATCGGAAGACGGCAAGACAATAAACGTATATGATAAACATTGTCTTAATCTTTCCAAAGAAGAGGTTGAAAAGAATCTTTCGGAAGGTAAGCCTTTTGTTATAAGACAGAACATTCCGAACGAAGGCACGACAACATTCCATGATGAACTTTACGGCGATATAACCGTTGAAAATTCGGAACTTGACGATATGATCTTAATAAAATCCGACGGTTATCCCACATATAATTTTGCCAACGTTGTAGACGATCATACGATGAATATCACTCATGTTGTAAGAGGCAATGAGTATATTTCGTCTTCGCCCAAATATCAAAGACTTTACGATGCATTCGGATGGGAGAGTCCTCATTATATCCATCTTCCTCTTATCACGGACGAGAATCACAAAAAGCTTTCCAAAAGATGCGGACATGCTTCTTTCGAAGATCTCATCGAACAGGGCTTTTTATCGGAGGCTATTGTCAATTATATAGCACTTCTCGGATGGTCTCCCGAAGATAACAGAGAGATATTTTCACTTGATGAGCTCATCAAAGAATTTGATTATCATCGTATAAACAAGTCGCCTTCTGTTTTTGACGTTCAGAAATTAAGATGGATGAACGGCGAATATATAAAGGCTATGGACGAAGAAAGCTATCTTAAAATGGCCCTTCCTATCGTTGATGAGGTTATAACGAAGGATCTTGACAAGAAAAAGATAGCCCTTATGTGTAAGACAAGGATCGAAGTGTTCCCCGATATGAAAGGACACATCGATTTCTTTGAAGAACTTCCCGAATATGATATAGCGATGTATGAACATAAAAAGATGAAATCAACACTTGAATCAAGTCTTACGGTGTTAAAAGAAACACTTCCTTTGCTTGAAGCATTTGATGATTACACAAACGATTCTCTTTACGCCATGCTTTCCGATTATGTGGCAAAGAAAGAAGTTAAGACAGGTTTTGTCATGTGGCCTTTAAGGACAGCACTTTCAGGCAAGGAGATGACTCCTGCCGGCGCCACAGAGATATTGGAAGTACTCGGAAAAGAAGAGTCTGTAAAAAGGATCAAAAAGGGTATAGAACTTCTTGAAAGATCTTAATGCTGATGAATATCAGCTTAAAGCTATAACTTACGGAAACGGCCCCGTCTGTGTTCTGGCGGGGCCGGGTTCCGGTAAGACATACGTGATCACACATCGCATCTTATATCTGATAAACAATCTGAAGATCCCCCAAAACAGGATACTTGTAATCACATTTACCAGAAACGCCGCTTATTCCATGCGGTCAAGATATCTAAAAATATCAGGTCTGAATGAATCTTTCGTTACTTTCGGAACATTTCATTCTGTCTATCTAAGATTCCTAAAATTTTTCGGAAATGATTTAAATCAAAACAATAAAAATACATATTTAAACGGTCTTATCGACGAACCCGAATTTGACTTTGATAAGATACTTACGGATTGTTACGATATGTTTAAAGATCATCCGGAAAGAGCGGAATATATCGCTTCTTTATTCCCTTATATCCTGGTCGATGAATTTCAGGATATTAATCCTTTGGAAGCTTCAATACTTAAACTTATCATCAATAAAAACAGCAGTCTTTTCATCGTTGGTGATGACGACCAGTCCATATACGGCTTCAGAGGCGCAGACGGTCTTATAATGAAAACCTTCATAAAAGAATTCAATATGGAGGTCATCGGACTTAAATACAATTACAGAAACCCTTACAGGATAATTGATTCATCTCAAAAAGTGATAGAACTTAATCAAAACAGATTAAAAGATTTCAAACCGGTTTCTTTTGACCGGAAAAACGGGATATTTTTTGTGAAGGTCTTTGAAGATGAACAGTCCGAACAAAGATATATAAAAGATATCTTAAAGAACACAAAAGAAAATGAAAAGACCGCGATCCTGCTTCGGACCAACAGAGAAGTGACTCATTATAAAAGACTTCTTTCGGATATCGGGTCAAACAAGGTAGAACTAAGGAAAAAAAAATGCAACGATATTAGTGCATATGTTTCTTTCTCTTTAAATCACGACAGGAAAAGCCTTATAAGGATCCTTAAAAGCGAAGAGATAAACATACCGATCACCGTTTTGACAGACAGTACAATAGATCTTGAGAAACTTGCTTTTAAATATGCCGGTAAAACCTTCGGAAACAGGTTATATTCTCTTAACAGGAATATGGAAGCACTTAAAAACCTAAGCCCCTATGCGGCGGTCTTATATATCTT
>JAGCCY010000312.1 GCA_017651385.1 Lachnospiraceae bacterium | reverse complement strand
TTGTAGCTTGCAGCGATAAGCTTATCAAGACCCGATTCCTTAAGTCCGAGTTCTTCGAGGAACATGCCCTTCTCGTCATCGTCCATCTCCGCTATCTCGGCCTCGATCTCGGCGCTTATCACAAATACTTCGCTTCCGTCCTTCTTTGCATATTCCCTTACAGCTTTGACATAAGGATTGGAATTGCCGTCATCCGCGCAGTCCGTTTCATTGACATTTGCGGCATAGATAACGGGCTTGGCCGTCAAAAGATTATAAGAAGCAAACCATCCTTTTTCGTCATCGTCCTCCGAAAGTTCAAAGTTCTTTGCAAGATTACCGCCTTCGAGGAAGCTGTATATCTTCTGCGCAAATTCTTTTTCGTGAGCATACTTTTTATCATTGTTGGCTGCTCTTGTAACCTTGGCGATACGTCTTTCAAGTATCTCCATATCGGAAAAGATAAGCTCAAGGTTGATGGTCTCGATATCTCTTACCGGATCTATGCTTCCGTCCACATGGATGATGTTATCGTTGTCAAAGCATCTGACCACATGCACTATCGCATCAACCTCACGGATGTTTGCAAGGAACTGGTTTCCGAGACCTTCGCCCTTGGACGCACCCTTTACAAGGCCCGCTATATCCACGAATTCAACAGTCGCATGCGTAACTTTCTTTGTGTTGTACATCTTACCCAAAAGTTCCACTCTTTCATCGGGAACCGGAACAACACCTATATTGGGATCTATGGTACAAAACGGAAAGTTCGCAGCCTGCGCTCCCGCTTTTGTAAGCGAATTGAACAATGTACTTTTACCAACGTTGGGTAACCCCACGATTCCTAGTTTCATTTTATTTCCTCCATCCCGCATAAATACGGGTTTCTTATTTCACAGTTTTAGTATTTTACCATATCTGTTTTAATATCTCTACTCTGAAATAGACAAAAAACAGACTTGATTTTACCGTTCTTTACATAATGATGCTTTCTATATTCCGATAAAATAAAGGAAGCTCCAATTCCCGTTTCTTTCCCTCATCATACACGCATTTACAGCCATATAAGATATCGTTGACATCACTGTGCAGTGTCATGATCCTTGAAGTAAGCTCATTTGAGGAAAACATTTTCTTCATTGCGATTCCGGCAATTCCCGCAGGAATCTTATATGGAAGAAGTTCATTTTTGTACAGGCTTAGATCAACACCGCGAGCCTCTACAACTTTTAAGGTTTCCCGTATGGTTTTTACAGCCTGCTTAAGAGCTTTGGCATCATTCATCAGATCCTTGGCCAATTTATTCGGATCATCGATCACTCCGTTTCTGCCGGCGGTGGAAGTCACCCCGGCATTTATCGCCATGTGGATCCATATCCACTCAAGCATGTCAAAAGGTATTTCCTGCTTGATATCAGCAGAATTTAATAAAGAGATAAGATCCGGATAATTATCAATACCGGCCTTTTCTTCAGCCTCAAGCATTATATGATCAAACAACACGCAGTTAAGGTTCCCATTGCTGTCCATATGTCCGCCGGCTGTCGGGAAAGCTGTAATGTAATCAAGATCTCCCACGATCCGTTCCACTTCGGTACGTTCATTCCAGAAATTGCAAAACAGCACAACAGTTCCTTTTATATTTCTCTTTCGAACAGTATCCAAAGCACTCTCAAGCTTTCCGCTTGCCACGCTGACAAATATAAAATCAAACTCCTCATCTTCTTTTGCCGGAAAAACATTGTATATGCCGTCTTTTTCCTCACCTTTACCGTTGTATCTTCCATCCAGTAAATGAACGGATATTTCAGCCGGTATATCCTTCTTTCCGTCTCTAAAGATATGAAACGTTTCGTGCCCTGCCTTTTGAAAAGCATAAGCATAAGTTGTTCCTATAACACCTAATCCCAATATTGCCACCCTCATGATATCTCTCCCTCAAACTGTCGATCTGTAAATTTCACTTCAATTTAGTATATCGAATCCATATCCTTCAAGGAATACACAATTCATTTTTTATGGAAAAATGTTCTATTTTATGTCGATTTACGGTACTTACTTCAAATGCAAACCCGTTTTGGCGAAAATAGTTTCGTTAAGTATCGCGCACTTTTTGTGCTAATTGTCTTTTGGAAGACCAAAAACCATCACGGGCAACGATAGAAATTACGCAAAATGTACAAATTGATGAATTAAGTCCAATTTATGCTTGCGTGATTGTGCAATATGACTTATACTGATGCTACGAAAAAACTTTCGGAAGATTTTCGTAAAAACAGAGCTTTTTGATATATATTTTTCGAAAATAATTAGGATCACAGACAAAGGAGCATGGATAATGCGCAGCAACAGACCATCCGCAAAAAAGAAAACACGGCTGTCATTGGGCATCTTGTGGAGACAGCGATATCTTCTCGCTATGTCGATACCGTTTGTCATCTGGCTAATCATATTTAAGTACATTCCTTTATGGGGATGGACCATGGCTTTTCAGGATGTAAAGCCCGCTACGTTTAAAAAACCGATCTTCCAGCGGGAGTTTGTTGGTTTCGGCAATTTCGTAAAAGCGTTTAAAGACAGGCTCTTTGCGCAGACCATGATAAATACGATAGGTGTTTCGATCTTAGGTATTGCCATCGGAACCTTTGCTGCGATCTTGTTTGCGGTAATGTTAAACGAAATGAAATTCCTTAAGTTTAAGAAAGTTACGCAGACAATCTCGTATCTCCCTCACTTTGTATCATGGGTCATCATCGCAAGCATTGCCAAGAATGTATTCAATGACGGAGGTGTTATGGATACATTATTCAAGACAAACCTCCACTTGATGAGTACCAATTCGATACTGATATGGTTCGTCATAGTCTTTATAGATGTCTGGAAAGAAGTCGGCTGGAATGCCATAATCTATCTTTCCGCTATGGCCGGCATAGACCAGGGACTTTATGAAGCGGCTGAGATAGACGGGGCGAACCGTCTGCAAAGGATCTGGCATATTACATTGCCGGGTATCCGTCCCACCATCATCGTTCTGCTTATCATGAGTATCGGCGGAGCGCTGAATGTAGGAATGGAGCGCCAGATGCTCTTATCCAACCCTCTGATCGAATATCATACCATGGTTCTTTCATGGTTCTCCTACAAACGAGGCATAGGCAACAGCGACTACGGTCTCGGAACAGCCATTGGTGTATTCCAGTCGGCGGTGGGAATAACACTTCTTTTGATCGCCAATAAAATAGCCGGTCTTTTCGGTGAAGACAAATTGATCTAGAGGAGTTCGTTATGAAAAAAAAGATTTCCGCCGTTGATATCATACTGGTTTTGGTGTTTGTGATAGTGATCATCATAACACTTTACCCGTTTTTAAATGTCCTTGCCATATCTTTTAACGATGCAACGGATACAATAAAGAACATCAATTTCATAATTCCGAGAATGTTTACGCTCTCGAATTACAAGTATGTGTTTAAGGACTCCGACTTTTTAATGCCGTTTGTTACTTCCGTTTCAAGGACGGTAGTCGGAACACTCGTCGGAGTTGTTACGACATCTATGCTGGCATATACATTGAGCCGTAAAGATTTCGTATTACAT
>JAGCCY010000311.1 GCA_017651385.1 Lachnospiraceae bacterium | reverse complement strand
AGGACATTCTCACAAAGAACGGATACGTTGTTGTGGGAGAAGCCGAAAACGGACTTAAGGCAGTTGAAAAATACAACGAGACAAAGCCCGATCTTGTACTCATGGATATCACAATGCCCGAGATGGACGGTATTCAGGCGCTTAAAAAAATCAAAGAAGGCGACCCGGGTGCAATGGTCATCATGTGCTCGGCAATGGGTCAGCAGGCGATGGTTATTGAGTCCATTCAGTCCGGCGCAAAAGACTTTATCGTTAAGCCCTTCCAGGCAGACAGAGTTCTTGAAGCTGTTAAGAAAGTAGTCGGCTGATATGAATACACTCGCTTCTACGGTGTTGTCCACGGCTTCATCCGCAGGGCAGTTGATCACGGTGCTCTTAATATTTGCATTTGTTCTGTTCATAACCTGGTTTGCCACAAGATTTGTGGGCAATTTCCAGAAGGAAAGGATGGAAGGTGCAAATATTACGGTTGTGGAGACACAGCGCATTGCGCCGAACAAATATATTCAGATAGTAAAGATAGGGGATCGTTATTTTGCCATAGCCGTATGCAAAGATTCCGTTACTACCATTTCGGAAATATCATCCGAATCGCTTGATCTAAGTAATACCGAGAAGGAAAAATTTTCCTTTAAAGAGTTTTTAAACAAAGCGAAGGAAGAAGAGAAAGACAATTAAATGAAGAGATTTATTAAATCAATGTGCCTGCTGTTTATGGTGGGCATATTGTTTATCGGGGTAAAGTCTTCGTCCTACGCATCGAATCTTACAAACACGGTTGATTCTCATCTTGCCGGTGATACCGATTCGAGAACAAATATTGATGACGCGGGTACAGCCGATACCCCTGAAGATCTTAATCAACTTAATATATCGAATGATCTGACGATTACCTACAATAACGGTAACGGTGAATTATCGGGAAGTTTAAGGATACTCTTAACACTTACGCTGATAGCGATAGCGCCGTTACTGCTTTTGATGCTTACATGCTACACGCGTGTGATCATCGTTCTGCACTTTACAAGAGCGGCGCTTAACACAAATACGGCTCCGCCGAATCAGGTGCTCATAGGGCTTGCGCTTTTTATCACTTTCTTTATCATGAATTCGACCTTCACAACGGCTTATAACGAAGCCATAATACCTTTCGATGAGGGCACGATCACGCAGGAGGAAGCGATAGAAAAAGGGCTTGCACCGTTCAGGGAATTTATGTACGGACAGACCCAGACAAAAGACGTGACGCTGTTTATGGAAATAGCGGATATGGAATGGGACGGGGCCTTGGAGAACATTCCGAACTATATTCTCATTCCGAGCTTTATCGTAAGCGAGTTAAGATCGGCATTTTTAATAGGTTTCGTAATATACATACCTTTCATTGTAATAGATATGATAGTCGCGAGTGTGCTTATGAGTATGGGTATGATGATGCTGCCGCCGACTACGATATCGATGCCGTTTAAGATTCTTTTGTTTGTGCTTGCCGACGGCTGGAATCTTATCGTCGGTTCGCTTGTTTCATCATTTTATTAGTAAATAATCAAGGAGGAATGGTACATGACAATTGATGACGTTGTAACGATGATGCGAACCGCACTGTTTACCGTAATCGAACTCGCTGCGCCCATCCTCCTTATTTCGTTGATAGTGGGGCTTATAATCAGTATCTTTCAGACGGTAACCTCCATCCAGGAGCAGACGCTTACGTTTGTGCCGAAAGTAATCTGCGTTTTCCTCGGACTTATGATATTGGGCCACTGGATGCTGACTTCGCTCAAAGACTACGTTATAGCCCTTTGGAGTAATTTCGCACAGTACATACATTAGAGGGAAGACTATGATCAATCTTTCGTTTTCACTATATGATCTTGAATTTTTCCTTCTGATACTCATGCGTGTGGCAACCTTTATATATGTGGCGCCTTTCTTTTCGTTAAACGGTACTCCGAATAACGTAAAGATAGGCTTCAGCGTTCTTTTTGCGGTAATGCTCTACAATGTGGTACCGAGGACACCCGTTGAATACGGGACCGTCTTAGGTTATGCGGTTATAGTGTTAAAAGAAGCATTGACGGGCCTTTTGATAGGTTACGGAGCGCAGATAGTGTCCACGATACTCAACTTTGCCGGACACATTTCGGATATGGAAACGGGTCTTTCGATGGTAACGGTCTTTGACCCTGCCACGAGGCAGAACGTTACGATAACCGGAGCGTACTATCAGTACGGTGTTACGCTTATGCTGTTTATAAGCGGGCTTTATCAGTTCATACTGGCGGCTTTGAGAGAGTCATACAACCTCATACCCGTCAACGGAGCGATCTTTTCATCGGACAAGATGCTTGCGACGATGATTGAATTTTTCAAAGATTATGTATCGATAGGCTTCAGGATCTGCCTTCCGATATTTGCGGTAATGTTACTGTTAAATTCAATTCTGGGCATACTTGCAAAGGTTTCCCCGCAGCTTAACATGTTTGCTGTAGGTATGCAGTTTAAGATCCTTATCGGACTTTCGGTACTGTTTATAACGGTCGGCATGCTTCCGAGCGTATCGACCATGCTGCTTGGCGAAGTCAAAAAAATGGTAACCCTGTTTACGGAGTCGATGCTGTGACACTAAAGTTTGATCTTCAGTTCTTCGCGTCTGACGGACCCGGAGGAGAAAAAACAGAACCCGCAACCGAGAAAAAGAAAAACGATGCCCGTGATGAGGGTCAGGTTGCCAAGAGTAAAGAGATAGAGAATGCTTTTTCTCTTTTGATGGCTTTTCTTGTTTTAAGGTTTTACGCGGTCAATATCGCCGAGAGGCTTAAGGGTATGTTCAACCTTGTGTACGACGACATCCCCGAATACCTAAAAAACTATAATTCCAGGGTAAATGTTAAGGATTTGACCGGACTTTTTTCGGAAGTGCTTTTGGAAATACTTCTTATATTGCTTCCGGTCCTTCTGATAGCGTTTGTGGTATCGTTTGTATGCGATGTTGCACAGGTTAAATGGCATCCGACATTGAAGCCTTTAAAACCCAAAGGAAGCAAGTTAAATCCGTTGAACGGTTTTAAAAAGATCTTTTCAAAGCAGGCGCTTGTGGAACTTTTAAAATCCATACTCAAGATAGTGATCGTGGTGTGGGTTGCGTATTCATATCTTAGAAAGAACGCAATTGGTCTGTTTCTTCTTTATGATATACCGTTTGAATCGGGAATTGCCGAAACATGCGCACTTTTGGTCAACATGGGGGTGCGGATATCGATAGCATATCTTATAATCGCATTTTCCGATTATGCTTATCAGAGGTGGAAATACAACGACGACCTTAAGATGACCAAGCAGGAAGTCAAAGACGAATACAAGCAGCAGGAAGGTGATCCTCAGGTAAAGAGCAAGATCCGCCAGAGGATGCAGCAGGTTTCGAGACGCCGTATGATGCAGGCGGTGCCGAGTGCGGACGTAGTCATCACAAACCCTACGCACTATGCCGTTGCGCTTGTATATGACGGTGAAAAATACGATGCACCCGTTGTGCTTGCAAAAGGTGCGGATTATCTCGCGCAGAAGATAAAAGAGATAGCGGGAGAGAATGATATTGAGATCGTAGAGAATAAGCCTCTTGCCAGAATGCTTTACGCAAATGTGGAAGTCGGAGAGATGGTGCCGCCCGAGTTATATCAGTCGGTAGCCGAAGTCCTTGCGTTTGTATACAGGTTAAAGGGCAAAGCCTGATCTTTTATTACTATAACAATATTGGGAAGGAGGGATAATAATGGCCAGAGTCAGAGGCGCGGACATAGGCGTTGCAGCTTATATTCTTGCGGCGTTTATGATGTTTATTATCCCTATCCCCAGTTTTATGCTCGATATATTGCTTGCCGTAAATATATCGATAGCCTTTTTGATCCTTTTTGTATGTATGTTTTCGAAGGAAGTTCTGGAAATGTCTTATTTCCCGACCATCCTTCTTTTCACGACCATTTTCAGGATAGCGCTTAACGTTTCATCCACAAAGCTTATCCTTACGACAGGTAAGCCCGGTAACGTTGTCGAGACCTTCGGTAGTTTCGTTGGCGGCAATAACCTGATAGTTGGTGTTATCGTATTTATTATCCTTGTACTTATTCAGTT
>JAGCCY010000310.1 GCA_017651385.1 Lachnospiraceae bacterium | reverse complement strand
TCTCATACATTTTACGGGCAAGTATCTTGCCCACTGTCTCATAATCCTTACGTTCGATATAAGGTATAAGTTCGGAACCGATCATCAGATTGCCTGCCGACTTAAAAAGCCATTTATCGTGAGGAGGATATTTATTCTCGATATAGTGTGCAAGCTTAAGCGCATCCTTAAGCCCGTCCATGAGCATAAGTTTGGATGTAAAATCATCCTGTCTTGCCTTCATGCGGGGATGATTGTACTGTGCACACTGGGAAAATCCTGCTGCCGCCTCGGCTATTTTTGTGTATAAAAGCCTTGCGGGATAACCCTTCATCAGTTTTTCGCGGATCTCGGTGAATTGACCTAACGGGTCAGTAAATACATCGCCGTTTACGGCCGTCGAGAGCGCATAATCCGGAATAACGGCATAGTAGTCATCCGTGATGGGCCACTTTCCCAACAATCCTCTGTAGAATTCCTCGATCACAAAAACACCGCGTCTTTTGCTTCCGCTTACAACGGGGGCGCGTTTGACGCCTTCGTACTCATCGGGAAGATTGTCGTATTCTTTCTGCAGTTCTTGACCTATTTGGTCAAAATCCTCTTTCGTAAGCCACACGCAAAAACCGGGACCGTAATCATGATCCAAAGACAGGGCGTCATCGAATCCGTAGCAGTCCGATCCTTTTCCCACAAGACCGACTGCGATCCTTTCTCTGTATGACGGATATTTTACATCTATGATCGCTTTAAAATATTCTTCATAGAAATTTCTTGAAAGATCGATGCCCTTTATATTGAGATCGTCGATCTTATCGACCGAGTTCTTTTCACATTTTAAAAGTTCGTCCCTGATCCTGTAGTAGAACTCATTTCGTCCGAGGGTATCTTCCATTATCTTTAAAGCTCTCGATAAAAGCTTTTCGGCTTCGGACCCTTTACCCTTATTGTTAAGGCAGATCCCCATCGCATATAAAGCCGATGCGTAGTGCGAATCCTCCGTATGGTGTTCCTCAAACATATCCTTTGCAAGACTTGCCTCGGAATACGCCTCGTCATATTTCATCATGCCGAGGAATGTGTTTGCAAGATTTGCATGCGTTACCGCCGTTTCAAAAGGTTCGCCCGCTTTCTCAACGATCGAGAGCGCTGTTTTTAACGCTTTGGCGGCGTTTTCGTTTTGCCCCATCTCCTGGAAAAGAAGTGCCTTGTTATTGTAAAAGCTTGCAACGAGCATGGAATCTTTAGGAAGCACCGCTTTATATATCTCTTCCACATTGTTGTAATATGCAAGAGATTCCTCAAGCCTGCCTCCGGCGCGATATGCATTGGCGATATTTAAAAGGCTGGTAGCGTAAGGGATACTTCCCACAAGTCCCATATGCTCGCAGACGCTCAAAATACTGTCCGCTATCTGATATGAGTCTTCCGTGCGGCCGACTTCCCTGTAATAACCCAAAAGCTCGTTTAAAAGCTGAAGGACCGCTCCCTCATCGCCGTCTTCCAAAGCGGACTGGATGCCTTCGGTAAGTATACCTTCAACTTCATTGCCGCGGTTTTCATTAACTGCCTTATCAAGCTGTTCAAGTACAAGTTCTACATTCATCTTTTTGCCTTTCTGTAAGCCCAAAGTGCTCTGTAGTAAATAATGAACAGATACGGATGCTTAAGATGAAGATCAGCCATCCGCTTTTCTTCCGCATCTATCCTTTCCTTAAAGTATTTATTGTTTCTGAAATCGGGGATATACTTTAAAAGCCCTTCCCCGATCGATCTTACGAACTTTTTATCTATATGCTTTCCTTCGCGAACATACGAAAACAGCGTATTTAAATAGTAAAGACTTATGAATTTGTATTCTATTTCCTCTTTGAGGTCTTCGTAAAAACCTCTTTTCTTCGCATCCTCGATCATTAAGATCCCGGATCTCATGCGGTCTTCACAACGTGCTTTTGTAACGGTATGAACGGTCGAGGTATCGTGCTGGTAATAATAATACAAAGGCTCTTTTACATATTCAAAATGCTTTGCGGTGACCATATAAGCGTTTCCGACCGCATTGTCCTCATAAAAGATACCTTCGGGAAAGAAAAGCTTTTCGTTTATTATCCTGTCTCTTTTAAATATCTTCGGACATAAGCTCCCGCCGTCCAGGATAAGGCTTTTTCTTTTGGCGGTATCAAGCATTCCGACCTGATCGTCACGGTTGTTCGGAATGATCTTCCCGACGGTAAAAGAATGCTCGTAGGTATAAGAATAGTCGCAGCCCACAACGTCTGCCCCTGTCTCTTCGGCGCGCTTAAGCAGCTTTTCGTACATATCGGGTGCCGCCCAGTCGTCTGAATCCATAAAAGCTATCCATTCGCCCTGTGCTTCTTTTATGCCCTTATTCTTGGCCGTTCCCTGACGGCCGTTCTTTTGAGACAGTATAACCTTTACTTTACCGGGATGCTCTTCTTCATATTCTTTGAGTATCTTCGCAGAAGCATCGGTCGAACAGTCGTCAACGGCTATGATCTCATAGTCGTCGATCGTCTGAGCCAGCAAAGAATCAATGCAGAAATTAAGTTTACCTTCTCCCGCCATATTGTAAACGGGCACTATAATACTAAGCTTCATCATCTATCCTCAGTTTTTCCGAAAGATCTTTCATTTCTTTTTCAATGACCTTGCAGACCTTTCTGTCATAAGTATAAAGCCCGTTTGTCTCATCCTCAACATCAAAAGCCTGCGTGTAGATCGAACCGCAAAGACCGTTCTTTATTCCCGGGATGACCTGTTCTTCATAAAGCTTTACAAAGGCATTCGTAAGGTCTTCTTTTGTCCTGCACTTTCCGTAGCCGTAATTTGTATATCTGCTGTAAGAGTTTTCTTTTACCTTAAGTGAGATCCCGCCGAATTCGGAAAGTATGACGGGCCGGTCTGATCTTTTAATGTTCACATCCTTAAAATAGATATGGAGCGAATCAACGTCACTCTTTTCCTGCCAAAACCACCCTGAAGTAGAATCGATGATACGGGTCCTGTCCATGGTCTTTGCCCAGCCGTAGAGCATGTCAGACTCAAACTGCCCCCAGCCTTCGTTAAATATCGTATAATACACGACCGAAGGGAAATTATAAAGGCTTACAAGGGTGTCTTCCATTGAAAGCGCAAAGTTATTCTTTGTGACATCCTTAACCTTTACCTTCGTATCATCAAGCTTCTGATAGCCAAGTGTCGGAAGAACGGTGTGCCTTATGTATTTATACGAACCGTTGTTGACCATATCCTGAAAAACAAGCATTCCGAGCCTGTCGCAGGCTTCATAGAAGGCTTCCGGTTCGATCTTTATATGCTTTCTGATCGTATTGATGCCGAGCGCCTTAAGCCTTAAGATATCGGCCTCATAATCTTCTTCGGTGTTTGGCGTATATATGCCCTCGGGAAAATAGCCCTGATCTAGCACGCCGTGGAAATAATAAGGCTTTTCGTTTAAAAGTATCCTCTTTATTCCGTTTGTTTCTTTTACCGAAACGGTCCTTAATCCAAAGTAAGATGTTACTTCATCGTTTGGCGTCTTAACCTTTATATCGTATAAATGCGGATCTTCCGGCGACCAGAGTTTAGGCTCCGGGATATCGATACGGACAGTGTCGTAGTAAGTGCTCAACGAGGTTACAAGATGCCCCCCGTCATATATTTCTATCTCATAGTCGTTGGCCTCGGACTCTATGTTCAGATCGATC
>JAGCCY010000309.1 GCA_017651385.1 Lachnospiraceae bacterium | reverse complement strand
TGCCGATATGTCTGGGATTTATAAAAAAGATGTCGGTGGGCGAAATAATAAGAATAGGTGTTATATCGGGATTATTTGCAATATTTGCCGTTTTTACGGTTTTATACGAATATAACACCGATGCCTTTGATAATGACAATAAGGAACATTTATACAGATTTTTATGTGTATATCTGATCACTTTATTGTTGTCTGTGCTGTTTGGCTTTATGGACAGGGCGGGATGGCCGTTTGTGGCCGTCTGTTTATCACTGGCACTCTTTTCCAATAAAATATTGGGAATGTTCTTATCTACCGGACTTATGATGATAACCTGTATGCTTTCCTCATCGAAGGACGTTATGACGCTTGTCGTATATACTTTAGCGTCGCTTACCGGGATCATGATCATCAGGATAGTGGATGAGGACTACAATGTTTCCGTCGCCATATTCATAACCGTTCTGTCTCAGTTTATACTTGAAACCGCGGGATTTATCTTCCTTGAGAATACCGAACTGTCCCTTGAACAGTTTATACTTCCGTTTGTAAATGTGGCGATAACGACCATGCTTCTTTTCGGAGTACTCAAATATTACAAAGAAAACATTGCAAACCGCTATCGCAATAAATATCTTGAACTCAACGATCAGGAATATTCACAGCTCATCAGGCTTAAAGACAAATCAAGAGACGAATATTTCAGATCAATACATACCGCATATCTTACCGAAAGGATAGCAAAGGCCTGCGACTGTAACGTCAATCTTGCCAAAAACCTTGCTTATTATCACAGGATCAAGAAGGTTTTCGGTTACAGCCAGAATGATATAAAGCGTTTTGTCGTAGATAACGGATTCCCGCCGGAAGCCGCAAGGCTTGTCGTTGAATTTTCCGACAAAAACGCCCCGCTCATCAAAAAAGAATCAAGCATAGTATATCTTTCGGATAAACTTATTTCTTCTTTGATGACAATATTTAAAAAAGACAAAAAATCGGAAGTCGATTATAATGAACTTATCGACACGATCCTTGATAAACAATACGTTAAAGACGCTTTGGAAGATTCCGATCTTTCAAGAAGGGACTACAAAGCCATAAGGGAAATAATGAAAAAGGAGACTCTTTATTATGACTTTTTACGTTGAGAACGAAACCGGCGAAGAGTTTTCTTTTGATGAAAAAAAACTGATCGAAATGCTTACGGATACCGTTTTAAAAAAGCTTGACTGTCCGTATAAAGATATCTCGCTCAACGTAACCTTTACCGATGATGAATCCATCAGGGAGATAAACAAAGAATTCAGGGAAATAGACAAGTCTACCGATGTACTTTCTTTTCCCGCTCTTGATTTTGATGTTCCCGGTGATTTTTCTCTGATAAAAGAAAACGATTCATCATATTTCGATCTCGAAACGGGCGAACTTTTATTGGGCGATATAATGATATCTTTGGAGCATGCTCATAAACAGGCAGAAGAGTATGGTCATTCGTTTAGAAGAGAGATCGCATTTTTGATAACTCACAGCCTGCTGCATTTATGCGGTTACGATCACATGACGGATGACGACCGCATCGTAATGGAAGATCTGCAGAACGAAATACTTAATTCATTGGGGATAACACGGGAGAACGGTTAATGTCCGGAAACGGAAATGCTAACAAAAGCAAGTTCAATAACTTTATAGTGCAGGGCGGGATCCTTGCTCTGGCAGGAGTGCTTGTCAGGATACTCGGTCTGGCCAAACGTATACCGCTCACTTACATCATTGGAGATGTCGGAAACAGTTATTATTCGGCCGCATACGAGATATACAATATCGTCCTGACCGTTTCATCTTACGGCATACCTCTTTCGGTATCAAAGCTTGTTGCGGCGAGAGTCAACAAAGGTCAATACAAGAATGCCGATAAGATATTCAAATGTACGTTATTGTTTGCGATTGTAGTCGGATTCCTGGCTTCTTCGCTTGTTTTTATATTTGCCGCACCGCTTTCTAACATGATGCACGAACCCATGAGTTACCTCGCATTGAGGGTTTTATCGCCCACTTTGTTTGTCGTGGCGATAATGGGTGTGTTCAGAGGCTTTTTCCAGGGCCAGGGAACAATGGTCCCCACAGCCTTTTCCCAGCTTATAGAGCAGATAATACTGATCGCGGTTTCTCTGACCTCTGCCTACATGCTTTCCAAAAAAGGAAGTCTGGTCGGTGACTTTTTAAAGAATCCGAATTATAAAAACGCTTACGGAGCAGCAGGCGCTACACTCGGCTGTTCGGTGGGAGCACTTGCATCCCTTGCTTTTTTGATCTTTATATACAGAAAGTCCAATTCATCCTTTAAAAGAAAGGTCTTAAGAGACCCTTCGGACAGGATCGAAAGTACCGGTTATGTATATAAGACTCTTATCCTTACGATCGTTCCCGTCGTTATAAGTTCAACGGTAAACAATGTTTCAAATTTCCTTGACCAGTATATCCACAACAGGATAATGGTTGAAAAAGGTCTTGAATCCATCAAATCCGTTAACTGGGGCATTTACTCGGGCAAATATCTTGTGCTCATAGGCGTTCCGATAGCCATGGCCAATGCAATGGGTGCTTCGTCCGTTCCCACGCTTGCGGGTATCATGAGGAGAAAAGCCTATGATGAAGCAAGAGAGAAGATCGGAAGAGTCATAAAGATCACAATGATGATCTCCATACCCTGTGCAATGGGAATGGCAGTACTTGCGCCCGAAGTCATGCATCTTTTGTTTTCAACGACCGATATGACTGCACCGACGTTATTGAGGATCGGAGCGCTCGGGATCGTTCTGTTTTCGTTTTCAACGCTTACGAACGGTATCCTTCAGGGTATGAGTAAGCTCAGCAAACCCATAATACACGGACTTATCGCTTTGGCTGTCCATGTTACTTTGCTTGTGGTATTACTTAAATTTACCGAATTAAACATTTATGCCGTTGCATTTTCAAATAACATCTTTTCGCTTGTGATCTGTATACTCAATGTCTTTTCCATAAAGAGGACGGTGGGATACAGGCAGGAAGTTTTAAAGACATTTGTATATCCTCTGATAAGCTCTGTCATTATGGGGCTTGTCATTATAGGATTAAAGTTTTTACTTTCAAGGTCGGGATTATCGAGGCCGGTAACTTTACTTGAGATACTGGTCGGCATCATAGTTTATTTTGTCGCTATGATCGTATCAAAAGGCATTACCGAAAATGACTTAATGGCTGTTCCCGGAGGCTCTAAG
>JAGCCY010000308.1 GCA_017651385.1 Lachnospiraceae bacterium | reverse complement strand
GTGGATAAAGGGTTAAATACTTTAACGGACTTTCGATTCAATAAACACTACAGAGCCGAGGACGGTGAACCTGGCGGAAAAAGAAACTGCCGCGGCAAGGACGGAAAAGATATCGTATTAAAGGTTCCCGAAGGCACCGTTATCAAGGATGAAGAGACCGGAAAGGTCATGCTTGACATGTCGGGAGACAATCAGAGGGTTGTTTTCCTCGAAGGCGGAAGAGGCGGTCTCGGCAATCAGCATTATGCCACAAGCACAATGCAGGCGCCAAAGTATGCAAAACCCGGTCAGCCCGCTAAAGAGTTAAATGTTTTGCTTGAGCTTAAATGTATAGCGGATGTGGGTCTTGTGGGATTTCCCAATGTCGGAAAATCCACACTTCTTTCGATGGTCTCAAATGCAAGGCCAAAGATCGCGGATTATCATTTTACAACGCTCAATCCCAATTTAGGTGTTGTGGATATTGACGGAGCCGGCGGATTTGTGATCGCCGATATCCCGGGTCTTGTGGAAGGAGCGAGCGAAGGCGTAGGCCTCGGTCTTGATTTCTTAAGACATATAGAGCGTACGAGGATCCTTGTGCATGTTGTGGATGCTGCTTCCGTTGAAGGAAGAGATCCGATCGAAGACATTAAGCTTATCAATAACGAACTTAAAAAATACAATGCGGATGTGTCGGCTAAACCTCAGGTCATAGCCGCAAACAAGCTTGATGTATGCGAAGACAGAGATGCCGTTATAAAGCGCATACGTGACGAATTCGAGCCTCAGGGCTTTAAGGTGTTCCCGATATCGGCCGCTACCAAAGAGGGCGTAAAAGAGCTTATGTATCATTTAAGCGATATGCTTAAAGAGTATCCGAGAGAGACCATAACCTTTGAACCTGAAATGACTCCCGAGTTTGCAGGTCTTTACGGTAACGAACCCTTTGAAGTTTATTTTGACGATAAGGAAAAAGAATACGTAATCGAAGGACCCAGGATCGAGAAAATGCTTGGTTACACAAATCTCGATTCCGAAAAGGGATTTTTGTTCTTCCAGAAGTTTTTAAAGGAAAACGGCATTCTCGACAGACTTAAGGAACTTGGTATCAATGACGGTGATACTGTCAGAATGTATGGATTTAAGTTTGATTATTACGAATAAAGGTGTAAAATGAACAGTAAACAGAGAGCTTATTTAAGAAGTCTGGCATCAAATATGGATCCCGAATTTCAGATAGGAAAGAATTGTCTTACTCCCGAAGTTACGGAAGCGGTCCTTGAATGTTTTAACACTCATGAACTTATTAAGTTAAACGTTCTAAAAAACTGCGCAGACGATCCAAAATCGATGGCCCAGACCCTTGCCGAAAGAACGGGTTCCGTTGTGGTGGCCGTTACGGGCAAGAAGATTGTTTTGTACAAAGAAAACAAAGACAATAAAAAAATCGAATTGCCTTGATGGGAGCGTAAAATGACAAAAAAACGTGTCGGAATCATGGGTGGAACTTTTAATCCTATTCATCTTGGACATCTGCTCATTGCCGAAAGCGCATATGAAGCTTTTGATCTTGATGAAATTCTGTTCATTCCTTGCGGGAAGTCTCATTTAAAAGAAGATGTTCTTGATGCCAAAACAAGGATATCAATGATCGGTGAAGCGATAGAAGACAATCCGCATTTTGCGTTATCCACGATCGAAGTGGAGCGTGAAGGTTATTCATACAGTTACGAGACGATCGCCGAACTTAAAGCAAAGAACCCGCATGTGGAGTATTACTTTATAGTCGGTGCCGATTCTCTTATGTATATGGATAATTGGATGAAACCCGAGGGCATATTTAATGAAGTCACGGTTCTTGTAGCATCAAGAAAAGGGACTTCCGTCGAAGAATTAAACAAAAAGATCGATGAACTTAAGGCAAAATACGAAAAAGCCGATATAAGGGTACTTCCGATCAGCAATACGGATATATCTTCCAGCGAGATACGCGAGCGCGTAAAGGAAGGTAAGTCCATCAGATATATGGTTCATTACAAAGTGATCGAATTTATCAATAAAAACCATATTTATTCGAAGGAAAACGATTAAATGGATAATGAACGTATCAGGTTTTTAAAAAGGGATCTTTCAAAGATATTGTCGGCTCATCGTTACGATCACACGATCGGAGTTGCCGATACGGCGTTTCTGCTTGCCGGAATGTACGGTGCAGATCCCGATAAAGCGTATCTGACGGGTCTTTTACATGACAATGCAAAAGCTTATTCATCGGATGAACTTTTAAAACAGGCCATACAGTTTAATCTTGAGATCACTCCGATAGAAAGAAGATTTCCGGCTCTTTTACATGCAAAAGTCGGTGCATATTATGCAAAAGAAAAATACGGCATTGATGATGAAGATATCTTAAATGCGATAGCTTATCATACGACCGGCCGTCCGAACATGACGGTTCTTGAAAAGATAATCTATATTGCGGATTATATAGAACCCGGAAGAGACAGACAGCCCAATCTCAATGTGATAAGAAAAGCGGCATTTACGGATATTGATACGGCTCTTTTGATGATCCTTTCGGATACGGTGGGTTATCTTAAAGCCACAAAACCTGACGGAGTGGATCCTTTAACCGAAGAAACATATATATTCTATGAGGACAGCAAATGGAAATAAAAGATTATGTATTGATCGCAAAAGAAGCATTGGAAGACAAAAAAGGAACTGACATTAAGATCCTGGATATAACCGGTCTTTCACCCATTTCGGATTATTTTGTGCTTGCGACCGGTTCAAACATTAACCAGGTCAAGGCAATGTCCGATGAGGTTCTTGATAAACTTTCAAGATCCGATGTACATGCAAAGCATATTGAAGGCTACGACAAGGCAAACTGGATCTTAATGGATTACGGTGATTTCATGGTACATATCTTCAGTACCGAAGGTCGTGAATTCTACAATCTCGAAAGGATCTGGCGCGACGCTAAAGTAATGTAAAAGATAATACTTTATGAAGGCAAAAACAGGGAACGTATTCGTTCCCTGTTTTTTTATATGTATCATTATTTGATCTTTAATGTACCGGACTGTCAGCGATAGAAGCGGTATACACCGAAAACCTTACCGAGGATCATGCAGTCATCGACGATAATGGGATCCATTGTGTCGTTCTCGGGCTGGAGACGAATGTGACCGTTCTCCTTATAAAAGGTCTTGACTGTAGCAGAGTCTTCAATAAGTGCGACAACGATATCGCCGTTTTTAATGTCTTTGGTATTTTCAACAAGGACCTGATCGCCACTGAAAATACCGATATTTATCATTGAATCGCCCTTTACCTTTAATATGAATGCTTCTCCGTGAGGAACATACTCCATAGGGATCGGGAAGTAGTTCTCAATATTCTGTTCGGCAAGGATCGGCTGGCCCGCAGCTACCTGACCGACAACGGGAATGCTGACGGTATCGGTACGGACATTATTGAAACTGTCGTCGCATACTTCGATCGCCCTGGGTTTGGCGGGATCTCTTCTTATATATCCTTTCTTCTCAAGTGTCGAAAGATGAGAGTGAACGGAAGAAGTGGATTTAAGATCAACGGCTTCGCAGATATCGCGAACTGCCGGAGGATATCCTTTTTTAAGAATTTCCTGCTTGATATATTCAAGTATTTCCTGCTGTTTGGAACTTAAGCCCTGTGAACTCATATAAATCCTCCTTTTTAGGTAAAGGCAAACATACTTTCTGTATATACTATATCATAAAAAGAACAAAAAGCAAACATATATTCAGAAAATTTGTTCGGAAAATTTGTTCGAAAACTATTGACAAAGAAAATATGTTCGATATAATTTAATCATAACAAACAAATGTTCACAACAGATGTTCGAATAAGAGGACGCTATGAATACACAAAGACTTACCAAAGCACAGAGATCCATATTGATCAGAAGAAGAGAGTTAAGAAGAAAGAAATTCATACTTTCGATATTGACGGCTTTGATCTTTATTTCGGTCGTATCCGTATTTTCTATGAAGAGTATCGCATCCAACGGTGATACACCGGAATTATATAAGCATTATAAAAACATATATGTTACAGCGGAAGATTCGATATACGATATAGCTTCGGAATATGCGGACAGCCGCGTAACCAGTGAAAAAGCATATATTGATGAAATTATATATATGAACAATATGGAATCGGCCGACTTCCCCGTAGCCGGAAGATTCCTGATAGTTCCTTTCTACACAACCATCCAATAGAAATAAGCCGCCATAAAGGCGGCTTATTTTATGTTTCACTGTTTTCTCTTAATTTTACTATGTTGGCTGCACTGCGCCGTCTGTCATCCTCGATGGCTGCGTAGTGCTTTTTTGTTGTATTTACATCCTTATGCCCGAGTACATCGGCCACAAGATATATGTCACCGGTTTCTCTGTATAAGCTTGTACCGTATGTACTTCTTAGCTTGTGAGGAGTTATCTTTTTAATGTTTGTTAAGTTGGATGCATATTTTTTTACAAGGTTTTCAACGCTTCTAACACATAAACGTTTATTCTGTAAAGATAAAAACAATGCATTTTCATGCCCGGGCTCGGGTATTATCTTATTTCTTATTTCAAGATAATCCGTAAGAGCGGTATATACTTCCTCACCGAAATATACGGTTGCTTCTTTACCGCCTTTTCTTCTGATAAGAATACCGTTTGTATTGAAATCTATATTATTGAGATCGAGGCCCACAAGCTCGCTCACACGGATACCTGTGCCGAGCATGAGAGTTAATATGGCTACATCCCTGTATTTTGTCTTATGATGGAATCTTAACTGATTGGCGGTCAGCTTTTCGCCTTCTTCGACCATATCAAGAAGATTGGCGACTTCATCGGGTTCAAGTCTTATTATTTCCTTTTGATGTATCTTAGGCGGGCTTACCAGACTCGGAGCATTGGTCTTTATAAGTTCGGATGTAAAGAAATATTTGTACAAAGATCTTAAAGCGGAGAGTTTTCTTGCTTTTCCGCGTTCATCGTTTGTGATCTCCCTGTCGTCCTTTTCATAGAGACTTAAATATTCAAGGTATTCTTCAATATCCTCGCGTCTTACCATATCAAGGACGGACAGATCGAATTCTTTGATCTCCTTATTCTTAAGTGAAGGATTTTTCTCATGTAAGAATTCAAAGAAAAGTCTTATATCGTAGGCTTAGGAGAGTCTTGTCCTCGATGCG
>JAGCCY010000032.1 GCA_017651385.1 Lachnospiraceae bacterium | reverse complement strand
ACTACAGTGCTTCTTATTCGACCGATGAGTGGAAAGAAAGATTCACCAACGATTACCTGCTTTCCAATGGTAATAAATTCAACTGGAACAATGTAGAAGTTAAAGAAAGCGGCGGAAAGGTTACATATTCGCTTAAATGGCTTGGTTTTACCAAGACATATAACGGTAACAGAAATCAGAACGATACGAAATTCTACAATGAAGCTTATGATTATGTATTTGCAAGAGCTGATGATATAGCAGGGGAATGAATATAAAAAAACAGTGCCGTCCGCTAAGCGGACGGCGCTGTTTTTTGTAAAGGCAGGAAAATGGCGTTATAAAGTGCTTGAAACTTTTAATTCTCTGTGATATATTGATAAGGCTTGATATTCAGGAGGACGATTTATGGCAGCGTTACGAATTGTATTAACTATAGTATTTATATTGGTTTCATTGGCACTTTTGATAGTGGTCCTTATGCAGGAAGGTAAGTCTGCAGGCCTCGGAGCGATCTCCGGTGCGGCTGAGTCTTACTGGGGCAAGGCTAAGGGACGTTCGATGGAAGGCGTACTTCTTAAGGTTACGAAGTGGCTTGCCGTTGCGTTTATGGTTCTTGCGGCTGTACTTAATATAAGCAAGTTTTAAATTTGTTTATCCGACCACTCAATTGTGAGTGGTCTTTTTTTGTTTTATAGGAAATTAATCCATGGGTGGTAATATATATTTATGGCAAACAACAGAGATAAAAGAAAAAAATTAATATTGGAACTGTTTCATGACGATATGTATGTACCCATGAGAAGACGTGAACTTGCGATCTTTATGCAGGTCAGTGAAGAAAACAGGGCAGAGTTTGACTCTATCATTGACGAACTTATAAACGAACATGAGATAACGGTCACCAAAAGGGGAAAGCTCATACTTTTTGATGAAAAAGAGGAAGTAAAAGAAGGACAAGGTAAAACCATAAATCCGCTGCATCCTTCTTTTACCGGAAAATATATCGGCTCAAAGTCGGATTACGGCTTTGTGGAGGTCGAAGGGCTCGACGAAGACTTCTATGTATCGGCCGAAGATGCGATGAACGCACTTCACGGTGATACGGTTGAGATCGAGGTCGTAAAGGAAAGATCGAAAAACGGCCGGGCAATGGCGAGGGTCATAAATATCGTTGAAAGATCCAAAGACGTTATCGTGGGTACTTACGAGGCTTCCGATAAGGGCTACGGTTTTGTGGTGTGTGATAACAATAAGCTTAAGGACGATATATTTATACCCGTTGAGCATTCAAAGGGTGCCGTAACGGGTCATAAGGTGATCGTGGAGCTTACATCCTACGGTGATAAGAATCATAATCCCGAGGGAAAAGTTACAGAGATCATAGGTCATATAAACGATCCGGGTGTCGATATCCTTTCGATAGTACTTGCTATGGGTATACCGAACGAATTTCCCGAAAAGGTGTTAAACCAGGCCGAGAGGGCTTCAAAGCCCGTAAGCGAAGCTGATATGGCAGGCAGAAAGGATTTAAGAGACCTTACAATGGTCACTATCGATTCCGAGGATGCAAAGGATCTTGACGATGCGGTCAGCCTTGTCATGAACGATGATTATTACGAACTCGGTGTTCATATAGCGGATGTGTCCAATTATGTACAGGAGAATTCCGCGATCGACGTTGAAGCATATAAACGCGGTACGAGCGTGTACTTAGCCGACAGGGTGATCCCTATGCTTCCGCATACGCTTTCAAACGGTATATGCTCACTTAATGCGGGTGAGGACAGGCTTGCACTCTCGTGTATCATGGATATCGACAGGAACGGAAACGTTAAGGATTACAAGATACTTGAAAGCGTCATTAAAGTCGACAGGCGCATGAGCTATACGAACGTAAAAAAGATCATAGAGGATAATGACGAAGAGACGATAAAAGAATATGAAGAGCTTGCTCCGATGTTCTTTAAGATGCATGAGCTTGCAAGGATATTAAGACAGAAGCGAAAGAACAGAGGCTCCATAGATTTTGATTTTGACGAGACAAAGCTTGTGCTCGATGAAAACGGCAAGGCGATCGATATAAAGCCTTATGAAAGAAACGAAGCCACAAAACTTATCGAGGAATTCATGCTGATCGCAAACGAAACGATAGCGCAGCATTTCTACTGGCTTGAAGTACCGTTTCTTTACCGTGTGCATGAAGAGCCCGATGAAGACAGGATAGAGAAGCTTAAGACGTTTATAAGAAACTTCGGTTACACTTTAAGGGGCGGAAACGACGACATACATCCAAAGCAGCTTCAGAAGCTTCTTGAAAAGATCGCGGAAAGTCCCGAGGAGATGCTCATATCAAGGCTTACGCTTCGAAGCATGAAGAAGGCAAAGTATTCGCCGGAGTGTGCGGGCCACTTCGGTCTTGCATGCGATTATTACTGTCATTTTACTTCGCCGATTAGACGCTATCCGGATCTTTTCATACACAGGGTCATCAAAGACTGGATAAGAGGAAGGCTTTCCGAGTCGAAGCAGGATCATTACAATGAGATCGTCGGCCAGACGGCGCTTGACACAAGCCGTACCGAAAGAAGGGCCGAAGAGTGCGAAAGAGAGACGATCAAGCTTAAAAAGGCCGAATATATGCAAAAGCATCTTTATGAGATATTCGAAGGCGTCATAAGCTCCATAACCAATTGGGGGCTTTATGTGGAACTTCCCAATACCTGTGAAGGTATGGTGCATGTATCAACGCTTGTGGGCGATTTCTACAGATTCGATGAAAACAACTACGAACTTGTGGGAGAAGGGACCGGCCGCACATTTAAACTGGGCGAAAGGGTTAAGATAATGGTCCATGATGTCGATCTGAGTTCAAGGACAGTCGATTTCATTCTTGCGGACTTTGATTACGGCGAAGCCGAGCACGATTATTACCGATCGGGCAGAAATGAATTTTAAACCACAGGTTTAAGTTTTTTATGTTTATTTATGTTATATTGATATACAGAGGTTAGGGCAATGGCTAAGGAAGAACCGAGAAAACTTGTATGTAACAACAAAAAAGCATATCATGACTACTTTGTCGAAGAAAAATACGAGGCGGGACTGGCTCTTCACGGAACGGAGGTCAAATCCTTACGCCTCGGAAAGTGTTCCGTAAAAGAAAGTTTTATCAAAATTGACAAAGACGAAGTATGGGTTTACGGTATGCATATAAGCCCTTACGAAATGGGCAACATATTCAATAAGGATCCTTTAAGACCGAAGAAGCTTCTTTTGCATAAGGCAGAGATCCTTAAGTTAAAGACAAAAATAACGGAAAAAGGATATACGCTTATTCCTTTGGAAGTATATTTTAAAGAAGGCAGAGCCAAACTTGAATTCGGGCTTTGCAAAGGCAAGAAGCTTTACGACAAGCGTGAGGATATTGCCAAAAAGGACGAACGCCGTGAAAACGAGCGTGAGTTCAAAGTTAAAAACCTATAGGGGGCAGTCAAGGTTTCGACAGGGCTCTTGAAGATGGTGAAGCGAGTCGTTGCGACACGTTAATCGCAAAATTAAATTTAAACGCTGAAGATAATTTAGCAATCGCTGCCTAATGGCAGCTGTCCGCTTTAGTGTACCTATGCATTAAAATCCGGGCATCATGATCATAGGAAACGACGCTTACAAAGCTTTGAGTATGCGGGCGTAACATGAAGCTACCAAAACCGGAAGGATGTCTGCTTCCGTCCGGCAGAGGGAATGTCAAATAACAGACTACACTCGTAGAAGAACATGGGATGGTGTTTTGGACACGGGTTCGACTCCCGTCTGCTCCATAGCAAAACAGAGAGGCTTTATGCCTCTCTGTTTTGCTATGGAACAGACGGGAATAGTATCCTCAGGAGAAAATGCCCGTGTTTTGGCACGGCGCTGCGGTCCGGTGGACCGCGTTAAGCACCGACCGAGTCGAAGACGAGACCGCTGCGGTCCGGTGGACCGCGTTAAGCACCGACCGAGTCGAAGACGAGACCGCTGCGGTCCGGTTGACCGCGTT
>JAGCCY010000307.1 GCA_017651385.1 Lachnospiraceae bacterium | reverse complement strand
TGTTTTTTATCAGATCTATCCGCGTACTTTCAATGATGCAAACGGCGATAATATCGGCGATCTTAAGGGTATCACCGATAAACTTGATTATTTAAAAGACCTGGGAGTAGATGCTCTCTGGCTTTCTCCGATATATGATTCTCCGAATGACGATAACGGTTACGATATAAGGGATTATCGTAAGATCAATGAAGAATTCGGCACGATGGAGGATTTTGACAGGTTTCTTGATGAAGCCCATAAAAGAAATATAAAAGTAATAATGGACCTCGTGGTCAATCACACTTCGGATGAGCATGAATGGTTTAAAAAGGCTTTAAACGAGCCTGATTCAAAATACAGAAATTATTATTTTATAAAAGAAGATGACAGGGACACACCGCCAAACAACTGGCTGTCGTTCTTTTCCGGAAGCGCATGGAACAGATACGAAGACAAGCATCTCTGGGCACTTCATCTTTTTTCAAAAAAGCAGATGGACTTAAACTGGGATTGTCCGGATGTAAGAAATGATGTTGCCGATATGGTAAACTGGTGGCTTGATAAGGGTATCGACGGTTTCAGGATGGACGTGATAAGCGCTATTTCAAAGGAAGAAGGCCTTCCCGACGGAAACGATACTATAGGTTCGATGATGGGCTTTAGAGGTATCGAACACTATTTTTACGGGCCACATCTTCATGAGTATCTTAGAGAGCTTCACGAAAAGGCTTTTGCACCGCATAACGCATTTTCCGTTGGCGAGACTCCGGGGCTTGGCATGCATATGGCACAGCTTATCACAGGAGAAGAACGTAAAGAACTTGATATGATCTTTTCTTTTGATCAGCTTGAAACTCCGGGTCATACCCGCTTTGAGGATTATGAATACGATTTGAACTATTATAAGAAATATATAACCGACTGGATGCTTAACTACGGTAATAATTGCTGGATGTCGCTTTTCTACAACAACCATGACAATCCAAGGATGGCTTCGAAAGTTACTAAGGACGCACATTTTCAAAAGGATGTAATGAAGCTTTTGGCCGTAATGCAGTTTACGCTTAAAGGAACACCTTTTATATTCCAGGGTGATGAGATGGGACTTACAAATTACGATTTTAAGTCCATGGATCAGATAACCGACATAGAATCAAAGAATCTTTACAAGGAACTTATCGAAAAGGGCAGATCCGAAGAGGAAGCGTTTAATATCATAATTTCGGGTACCAGAGAGCATGCAAGGATCAATCTTCCCTGGCCCGGAAAAGAAAGCGGCAGCAAAGATCTGTATATTCCGGCAGATGAAAATATAACCAAAGTATACAAAGAGCTTATCTCACTTAGGAAAGCACACAAAGATGCCCTGGTATACGGTGATTTTAAGGTTATCGACAGTTCAAAAGACAGATTTGTTTATAAAAGGATCGGTGCCGGAGAAGAGTTTATCGTAGAGTGTAATCTTGGGGAAAATGTGATCAAAAGATCTACTTACAAAGGATATTCTGCAGTCTACGATTCCTGCCCGGGCAATGAGAGCGGAAGATTAAAGCCCTACGAAGCGGTGATCTTAAAAAGGCAATAGAGTCAAACTATTACCCAATATAACAAAAATCTATTGACACTTATAAAAGCATGTGATATTTTACACATAAATCAGATAAACGCAATGACGAAGAGAGTACGTATATTAAGGATTTACAGAGAAGGGGATGAGCTGAGAACCCCGATTTAAGATATGCGGAAGATGGCTTCCAAGCAGCGCACCGAGCCGGATGGTTAGGCTGCGACGGGTCCGCCCGTTAAAGCGGTAAGGTATGAATGTACCTGATGAGGTTTATATCGCAAGATATAAGCGAAGAGAAGTGGTAACACGTTAACATACGTCTTCTCATACACAATATGTGTATGAGAAGATTTTTTTTCATCTGTAAAGGAGGACGATCATGAATAAAGGAAAGTATTATATTACGACCGCGATCGCATATACTTCCGGTAAGCCCCATATCGGTAACAGCTATGAGATAGTGCTTGCCGATGCTATTGCAAGATTTAAAAGAAAAGACGGATATGATGTTTTTTTTCAGACCGGAACCGATGAACACGGTCAGAAGATCGAATTAAAAGCACAGGAAGCCGGTATCACTCCCAAGGAATTTGTGGATAATGTTGCGGGAGAGATAAAAGGTATCTGCGACTGTTTAAATTGTTCATACGATAAATTTATCCGTACAACGGATAAAGATCATGAGATACAGATTCAGAAGATCTTTAAGAAGATGTATGATAAGGGAGATATCTACAAGGGTTCCTATGAAGGCTTGTACTGTACTCCCTGCGAATCTTTCTGGACGGAATCGCAGCTTGTGGACGGAAAGTGTCCCGATTGCGGACGGGAAGTAAAACCCGCCAAAGAGGAAGCATATTTCTTTAAAATGAGCAAATATGCCGACAGACTCATTGAGCATATCAATACACATCCGGAATTTATACAGCCCGTATCACGTAAAAACGAGATGATGAACAACTTCCTGCTTCCGGGACTTCAGGATCTCTGCGTATCAAGATCGTCGTTTAAATGGGGCATACCCGTTTCATTTGATGAAAAACATGTAGTATATGTTTGGCTTGATGCTCTTTCAAACTATATTACCGGTATCGGTTACGATGCTGACGGCAATTCTTCCGAACAGTACAAAAAATACTGGCCCGCAGACCTTCATCTTATCGGAAAGGATATAATAAGATTCCATACGATCTATTGGCCGATCTTCCTTATGTCTTTGGGAGAGCCGTTACCAAAGCAGGTATTCGGACATCCCTGGCTTCTTGCAGGAGACGGAAAGATGAGTAAATCGAAGGGCAACGTATTGTATGCCGACGATCTTGCAAAATTCTTCGGAGTTGATGCGGTCCGTTACTTCATGATACATGAGATGCCTTACGACAACGACGGTGCGGTCAGCTGGGACCTTATGACAGAGAGGATCAACTCCGATCTTGCCAATGTTCTCGGAAACCTTGTAAACCGTACGATCTCGATGAGCAACAAATATTTTGGCGGTATTGTTGAAAATAAGGGTGTAAAAGAAGCCGTTGACGATGATCTCATCGCTGTGGCAACCGATACATATAAGCGTGTGGCCGAAAAGATGTCCGATCTTCATGTGGCAGATGCGATCACAGAGATATTTACCCTGTTTAAGAGATGCAACAAATACATTGACGAGACGGAACCGTGGGTACTTGCAAAGGATGAGTCAAAGAAAGACAGACTTGCAACCGTACTTTACAATCTTACCGAAAGCATAAGCATAGGAGCAAGCTTACTCTGGCCTTATCTTCCCGAAACGGCCGAGAAGATCGCAAAGCAGCTTAATACGGAGTTAAGAGAGTTTGATACTCTTGATAAGTTCGGCCTGTATCCTTCGGGCAATAAGGTTACGGAAACGCCCGAGATCCTTTTTGCAAGACTTGATATAAAGGATGTTTATGCTGAAGCGGAAAGGATATCAAAGATCCAGAAGGCTGAGGCCGGTGTTACCGAAGAAAAGCCTGAGGAAGAAGGAATTGAACTTACAATACGTGATGAGATCACCTACGATGATTTTGCAAAACTTCAGTTTGCGGTAGGCGAGATCATAAAGTGTGTGGAAGTTCCCAAGTCAAAGAAGCTTTTGTGTTCACAGGTTAAGATCGGTAATACCGTAAGGCAGATAGTTTCGGGTATCAAGCAGCATTACACCGCAGAAGA
>JAGCCY010000306.1 GCA_017651385.1 Lachnospiraceae bacterium | reverse complement strand
GGCGCTTCCGTTTGCGGTCTTCTCAAAGCAGATAAAGTCAAGATTCATAAAGTCGTTTCTTTTCTATGTACCGTACGCGGTACTTGCAAGCCTTACGTTTCCGGCGATCTTTTATTGTACGGACAATATGATCGCGGCTGTAGTGGGTACGGTCGTGGCGCTCGTGCTTGCATATTTTGAGCAGAGCCTTGTGGTGGTGGCCGCCTGCGCGGTCTTGAGCATATTCATTGTGAACCTTTTGTAATGCAGGGTTTTGCCTGTATATTCACGGTTAATCGTGTGAGGGTATAATTTACATAAGTTGTGAAAAACATTGGGATATAAGTGGCCGAAACGGGAAAAACGGCCGATATATAATGTATATAACAAAATCAGGAGGGTAAAGGATGAAACTTCAATTTGTCGGAGCCAATCATCAGGTTACAGGTTCAGCCCACTACGTGGAGGCCTGCGGTAAGCGCTTTCTTGTGGATTACGGTATGGAACAGGGAAACATGAGTTACGAAAGCCAGGGTCTGCCCTGCGCCGAGTCTGAGATTGATTTCGTGCTTTTGACTCACGCCCATGTCGATCACTCGGGCATGCTTCCGTATCTTTGTGCAAAAGGCTTCAGCGGCCCGATATACACGACCGATGCGACAGCCGATCTTTGCTCGATAATGCTTCGTGACTGTGCCCACATTCAGTTACAGGAAGCTGAATGGAAAGCCCGTAAGAAAAAGCGTGGAGCCGACATAACCGAAGGCTTTGAACCCTTATATACAATGGCCGATGCTGACAATGCGATAAGACTTCTTGTTTCCTGCCACTACGATGTCATGGTGGATATCTGCGAAGGAATAAGAGTCAGATTTACCGACGTCGGACACCTGCTCGGTTCTGCGAGTATCGAAGTATTCTTAAGCGAGAACGGAGTATACAAGACCATATGCTTCTCGGGAGATATAGGCAATAAAGATCAGCCTCTCATCAAAGATCCCGCTTACACCAAACGTGCCGATTACGTTCTCATGGAATCGACATACGGTGACAGATATCACGAAAAGTCGGAGATAAATCCCATAGAAGATCTTGCAAAGATCATTCAGGAGACACTGGACGGAGGCGGTAATGTCGTGATCCCTTCTTTTGCCGTCGGACGTACCCAGGAGATCCTCTATTTCATAAAGCAGATAAAAGAACGCGAACTTGTAAAATATCATGATTTCCCGGTTTATGTGGATTCGCCGCTCGCCGTTGATGCGACCGAGATCTTCCAGAAGAACTTTTACACCTGTTTCGATGAGGAAGCTCTTGAGATGGTAAGAAAAGGCGAAAACCCGCTTACATTCCCTGGTCTTAACCTTGCGATCACCGCCGAAGAATCAAAGGCGATACACTCCGATGAAGAACCCACGGTCATAATATCCGCATCGGGCATGTGCGAGGCCGGCCGTGTAAGACACCATTTAAAGCATAATCTCTGGAGACCGGAGTGTACCATATTGTTTGTAGGTTACCAGGCAATGGGAACCTTGGGCCGTGCGATAGTGGAAGGAGCCGATGAAGTCAAGCTTTTCGGCGAACCCATATCCGTAAGGGCTGCTATCATGTCGCTTCCGGGTCTTTCGGGACACGCCGACAGAGACGGTCTTATAGAGTGGCTTGATAAATTTGAGGATAAGCCGAAGTGTGTATTTATGGTACACGGTGATGACATGTCGGCGGAATCGCTTGCCGAATATGTCAATAAAGAGATGAAGATCCCCGCATACGTTCCTTATTCGGGCACCGTATTTAACTTGGCCACCGGCGAGTTTGAATACGAAGCCATACCCGAAAAGCGCAAGAAGAAGATCTTTATCGTATCCGATGCCTTTGCAAGGCTCGTTGCCGCAGGGCAGAGGCTTATGGCTGTTATCAATAAGAACAAGGATCATGCCAACAAAGATCTTGCGAAGTTTACAAACCAGATCAATTCTCTCTGCGACAAGTGGGATCCCGATAATTTCTATATAGAGGAGCCTTCGGGAAAAAAGAGCAAAAAGAGTAAAAAGAAATCCTAAACGGGACAAAAATGTGGTATCCTTTATGGAAAAGGTAAAAGAAACAGATCAGGAGAACCAAGATGAGCTTAGCTGACGTTACATTCATAAACATGTGTAAGGATATCCTTGAAAACGGCACCTCCACGGAAGGCGAAAAGGTACGCCCGCACTGGCCGGACGGCACTCCGGCATATACGATCAAAAAGTTCGGCGTGGTAAACCGTTATGACTTAAGGAAGGAATTTCCCATTCTTACACTCCGTAAGACCGCTTTAAAGAGCGCTACGGATGAAATGTTGTGGATATGGCAGCAAAAGTCAAATAACGTTCACGATCTTCACAGCCACATCTGGGACGAGTGGGCCGACGAGGACGGCTCGATCGGCAAGGCTTACGGTTATCAGATGAGCGTTAAGCATAAGTACAAAGAAGGTATGATGGATCAGGTCGACAGAGTGATCTACGACCTTAAGAACAATCCTTTTTCGAGACGTATCCTTACAAATATCTATGTTCATGCGGACTTAAGCGAGATGAACTTATACCCTTGCGCATATTCCATGACATTTAATGTCACACAGCGTCCCGGGGAGGATAAGCTTACATTGAACGCGATACTCAACCAGCGTTCGCAGGATGTGCTTGCAGCCAATAACTGGAATGTTGTGCAGTATGCGGTGCTTGTGCATATGCTCGCGCAGGTTACGGATATGTATGTGGGTGAGCTTGTGCACGTGATAGCCGATGCTCATATCTATGACAGGCACATACCGCTCATAAAGGAGCTCATTAAAAGGGAACCGCTCCCGGCTCCGACATTCCGGCTTAATCCCGATATACATGATTTTTATCAGTTTACAAGGAATGATGTCCGTGTGGACGGTTACGAGACACATCCCCAGATAGAGAACATCGAGGTGGCAATCTAGTGAATGCTATAGTCACTGTCGACAACAACTTTTCGGTTTCTTTAAAGAATAAACCGCTTGCGTCCATACCGGCCGAGAAGAAGACGATGCTTTCGACCGTAAGCGGAAAGACCATAGTGTACGATGTGCATTTTCTTTCCGAGCTGCCCGGTCTTCAGCCCGTAAAAGGATGCAGAAATTATATATATTTAGATGGTTCAAAGGGTGATATAAAGGGTGCTTTCTGTTATGAATCGATAGACGATCTTAAAAAAGCATTGGAAAAAGAAGCGGATGAAGAGGTTTACATAATTCACGGAGCTTCTCTTTACAATGCTTTCTATGATGACATTGACACCTTCCATGTGACCAAAATCGATTATGAATACAATGCGGACGCGTCTATACCGGATCTTGACCGGGATGAGGCTTTTTCGATCACGGCCGATTCGGATGAGATGTACTGTTTTGATATAATCTATAACTTTTTAAGGTATGAAAGAAGGGCAAAATGACAGTTAAAGAGTTAAGGGAAAAATACCCTTATTTGTATGAGACACATCTTCACACAAGCCAGGCGAGCAAGTGTGCAAGATCTACGGGAGCCGAGCAGGCCATAGCCCATAAGGAGTACGGTTATACGGGCATCATTGTTACCGATCATAACTGGGGAGGCAATACCTGCATAGACAGATCGCTTCCGTGGAAGGAATGGATCAACCAATTCTTTGCGGGTTACAGAGAAGCCAAGGAAACGGGAGATAAGATCGGCCTTCAGGTATTCCCCGGATACGAAGCCGGTTACGGCGGTCCCGAGTTTTTGATATACGGCATCTCTCCCGAATGGATGCTCGACCACGAAGAGTTAAAAGAGGCTCCGGTAAGCGAGCAGATCAAGATCATACATACAACGGATGCAATCGTCATCCAGGCTCACCCCTACAGGGAAGAGTGGTATATCGACAAGGTCCGCCTCTATCCGGACGATGTGGACGGCTGCGAGATCGTAAACGCCACACACTCAAATTCAAGATCGACTTCACATAACGATCCCGTATTTGACACAAGAGCCATAGCTTACGCCAAAGAACACGGTTTCTGCACCACGGCAGGTTCCGATATACATGTAAACGATCCTTTCGGAGGAGGCATGGCTTTCCCCACAAAGCTTGATTCGCTTGCGGATTTCGTAAAAAGAGTAAGAAACAAAGAAGATTATGTGCTCACAAACGGCGAGCACTGGTATACACGCTGCGGAGATCTGATTGTTTAAAAGATTTATTTATAAAAGCAAGTTAATATTGATGCTTTTGGTCTTATCGGCCGTGGTCCTTTCAGGCTGCGAAGATAAGAACATCATCATCACCACGGATTTTGAGGAAGGCGAACTTATGCGCATAAATACGCTTTCCTGCTATGTGCCCGAGATGATGCTGTATCTTACAAACGCACAGAACGATTACGAAAAGGTATTCGGTTCCGAGATATGGACAAAATCCCTAAACGGAAGAGAAATTTCGGAAAGCATAAAGGACATGGTGCTTGCCAAGGTTGCCCAGGTCAAGGTCATGAACCTTATGGCGGAGGACTATGAGATAACGCTTTC
>JAGCCY010000305.1 GCA_017651385.1 Lachnospiraceae bacterium | reverse complement strand
TTTAAGTGCGAAAGCCTTATATTGTTCTCGCGCGTGATCTTATAGGTGATCGCCCCGAATTCATCGGGATATGATTTTTGAGGGCAATAATCCTTTAAAACCTCAAACAATCTGTCCACACCTTCGTTTTTAAGAGCCGAGCCGAAAAGGCAGGGAAAAATAAGCCTTTCTTCAAAGGCAGCTTTTAACTTCTCTTTGGGGATAAAACCGTTATTTAAAACATCCTCAAGGAAATCTTCCGATACGGTTGCCGCGTTTTCAAAAAACTCATCGCTTGAATCGTCCGTAAAATCTTCGATATCGGGCGAAAGTTCTTCCTTTAAGGTTTTTAAGATGTCGGCCTTATCCGTATCCGGAAGGTCCATCTTGTTGACAAATATGACTGTCGGGATCATGTAGCGTTTAAGAAGCTTCCAGACTGTCTTTGTGTGCGCCTGAACCTTATCCGAAGCGGATACGATAAGGACCGCAATATCAAGGACCGCAAGTGTTCTTTCCATTTCCGCCGAAAAATCGACATGTCCGGGAGTATCGATAAGGATCATTTCAAAATCCCCGAGATTGAGCCTCGCGGACTTTGAATATATGGTGATACCGCGTTCTTTTTCCATGTAATCGGTATCGAGATATGTATTTTTAAGATCGACCCTGCCCATTGTCTTAATGGCGGACGCTTTATACAATAACGCTTCGGAAAGCGTTGTCTTGCCTGCATCGACATGGGCCAGGATCCCTGCACAGATTTTTGTCATACGCTAATAATAGCATAATTTATTAAAAGTCAAAATTTATTCCTAAGAAAGCTTTATTGTGATAGAATCGACATATGTTAAGAGACGTGGATCTTTCTGAAGTAACCGACGGAAAACTCTATAATAAAGATGACAGCGTAAGGGTCACATGCGATGATTGCAGGGGCTGCAGCGAATGCTGCAAGACAGTCGGCGACACCATCCTTTTGGACCCTTTTGATATCTATAACCTTGAAAAGGCTTTAGACAAGTCTTTTGCCGAAATGGTCGAAAAAGAAATAGAGATAAGGCTCATCGACAACGTGGTCCTTCCAAACATCATGATGCAGGAGGATTCCGACGCCTGCGGGCTTCTGGATGAAAACGGAAGATGCACGATACACTCATTACGGCCCGGATTTTGCAGGCTTTTTCCTTTAGGACGCCTCTACGACGAAGACAGTAACTTTAATTACATAATCCAGGTAAAAGAATGCAGATATCCCGATAAAGGTTATGCTTTGGTAAAAGACTGGCTCGGGATTGAAGATCTTGATAAATACGAGCGTTTTATAAAAGACTGGCATTCTTTTACAAAAAATATCGGCGCATTCCTTGACGAATGCACCGACGAAAACGAGTTTAAAAAGTATTCCTGGCTGCCCCTTCGTGTGTTCTTTGAACCTAAATATGACACAAAAAGGGATTTCTATGAGCAGTTCTATGAAAGGATGCGAAGGTTTAAGTAAGCTTTACCTCTTACATTAAGGCCGCATCTAGTTTTCTATAAAATAGCAGTCTTCACACTTTCCGTAAGGATAATTCCACGGAAGCATTTTACCGCAGACCCTGCAGCGCCTTCCTTCAAGCTGCTGGGTCTTTAAATATTCTATTATCCTTCCCGAAACATCGCGCTTAAGCTCCACGATATCCGAAAGTCTTTCCCTGTGCTCAAACTTTCTTAAATAAGCATAGATAAGATCGTATACAAGATAGAGATCTTCAAGCTCTTCCATCTTCATATGATCGAGCTCATCGTCAAACGGTACGATGTTGGCCTCGACAACCTCGTTTATCTTATCGTTGAGCCTTGAGCCGCCGGCCTCTTCAAGCTTTGCAAACTTAAGGATCAGTTCCGTAAGGAACGTCTTTGACGAGCGGAATCCGATCATCAGAAAATCGTATATGAGCTTTTTGTCGCTTACTACCGCTTCGAGTTTTTTGCAAAGCGATATGTCGTCTTCAAGGTCTGCCTTTTCGTAAAGGCTTGTAAAATCAACATCCGACCATCGTTTAAGTATTTCCGAAAGCGGCATGTCAAGATAGATGATATTTTCCGGTATGCCCATCCTTGCATACGATATGGTCTCAACCGAACCTTCAACAGCCCTCTTTATGGCCTGGGAACGGTATTCGGAAGTATAATAGCCTGTTTCAAAAATTCCGCGTCTGCCCGCGCGGCCTGCGATCTGCTTTATCTCGCTTACGTTTAACGGACGGCGGTTATGACCGTCGAATTTCCTGGTCTCAAGGAATACAATACGCTTTATGGGAAGGTTAAGGCCCATGCCGATAGCATCGGTCGCGACCACAACCTGTGTCTCGCCCTCCGTAAATCGCCTGACTTCGTTCATGCGCACATCGTAAGGAAGATTTCCGTATATCATGCTCGCCTTTATGCCGTTTTGCTGAAGCTCGGCCGCAACTGCGATAACGGATTGCTTGGAAAACACGATAAGCGCGTCTTTTTCTTTTACCGAAGCGGGGAAAGAAAACTTTTCCTTATCGAAAACAAGCGGGACCGCACGCTCATTGTGCCTTATCTCCCATGTGTCCCCGCATTCCTCGATGATGGCTGTTATAAGATCTACGCAGGATTCGTCGGAACAGATATGGATCTCGTCGGCGCAGACACCGAGGATAGCCCTTGTCCAGGCACCGCCGCGCTGCTCTTCTCCTATCATCTGTCCTTCGTCGATCACGGCGATATCGTAGATCTCATGCGTGCTCACGGTCTCGATCGTGGCCGAAGAATGAGTGGCACCGGGTATGAATATCTCCTCTTCGCCGGTGATCATGTTGCATAAGACCCCTGCTTCGTTGAGCCTGTCATATATCTCAAACGCAAGAAGTCTGAGCGGGGCGAGATATATGCCCTTATTGCACTTTTTAAGTGCTTCGAGCGCATCGTAGGTCTTTCCCGAGTTGGTGGGACCGACATGCAGGATAAAACGCCGCTTCATCTTGCGGGCCAGAGGATAAAGATCAGGGATACGCTCAGGGATCTCGTCCATGATCATATCCTTAAATCTCATATCTTCTTCAAGAAGCATATGTTCGTAGGAAAGATATACATGATTTGAATAGATGGCGTTAAAGAACGCATCGCGCGAATCTTCTTTGATGCGGGCAAATATCGACATATAAAAGGCATGATATTCCTTATCGAATTCCGCCTTTGAAAGTTTTCTGTACTCTGCCGCTTCCGGGATCAGATTGACGGCATACGATGCGGATGCATTGTAAGCGGATCTCTTTGCCTTCCACATCCAGGATTTATTGGCAAGAGTCGAATTGATACCCTTACCCTTTGAACCGCCGCGTATAGCACTATAAAAAATATCTTCAAGCGGTTGTCTTGCTATCTTTTCTTTTATGTGATCGTATGTTACATCCGGAAAATCAAAGGCTTTTACGTATTCGCCCACATACTTTATGTTTTCCTTGATGATGTCGAAACGTTTATCCGAAAGTTCTTTTAAGAATTTTCTTTTAAGCTCTTTATTTTCAGGCGTCGAAAGCGATATCTTATGTCCGCCGCTATGTCTTTTTCTTCTGTAATATGCCATATTCTTCCTGCTTTATGCACAAAATCATGGCGAAAGCAAGAAATCCTGCTCCCGCCACCTAAAGATATTCTAAATGGTATCGTATGTTTTTTCAAGTGACCCGATATCCGTGCTGCGTCCGTTTATACCGGGCAGCCAAAATCGATAAAATTATTATGCCAAAGAACGATATTTACAATTTTACGCAAAACCTATTCTATTAATTCACGCCGGCACATGTTATTCTTAACATATAACAATGCGACAACAAAACCCTTAAATAATGTATTGGAGGAAAAAATGATCAAAAAACCTTTTAAGGACATTGAGCTGTCCCGGCTGGGGCTTGGGAATATGCGCTTTCACACAAGCGACCCCGCAGGGCTTAAGATCAAGTACGACGAAGCCCACGAAGTGATAGACTATGCCTATAATCACGGCATCAACTATTTCGATACCGCCCATGTATACAATAAGGGCGATTCCGAAAGATGTCTCGGCGAATGTATCAGTAAGTATCCCCGCGACTCTTACTATCTTGCCACAAAGTTCAACATTAACGCCGAAAAAGATTATAAGCGTATGTTTAATGAGCAGCTTGAACGTTTAAAGACCGACAGGATCGATTTTTATCTTGTACACTGCTTACTCGAAAACAACATAGACGAATATCTTTCCTGCGGACTTATCGATTTTCTTGAAGATATGCGCTCTCAGGGAAAGATCAGATATATCGGCTTTTCGTCGCATGCATCAACTCAAAGCCTGGAGCGTTTTGCAGACAGTCATCCTTTCGATTTCTGCCAGATCCAGCTTAATTACTTTGACTGGTTCTTTGGAAATTCCAAATCCGAATATGAAGCTTTGGTAAAAAGAAACATTCCGATCATGGTAATGGAACCCGTAAGAGGCGGAAGACTTTCAAGTCTTACACCCGATGCCGAAGCAATACTCAAGGAAGCGCATCCCGAATGGTCGATCTCGTCCTGGGCACTTCGCTTTGTAAAGAGTCTTCCCGGTGTTCAGGTCATCTTAAGCGGTATGAACGATCTTGACCAGATGCGTGATAATCTTGAAACCTTCAGCACCGACGACAATTTATCGGACGAGGACATGGCAACTCTCGAAAAAGCGGTAAGACTTTTCAAAAAGCAGCTTACGATCCCCTGTACGGCTTGCCGTTACTGTGTAGATCACTGCCCGATGAAGATCAACATCCCCGAATACTTAAAGGTGCTTAACGATGTTAAAGCAAACGGCGACATGAATCTTTGGAAAGCAAAGAATGTTGACTCCGAAGGCACCCCTGCCGATTGTATAGGGTGCGGTTCCTGTACCGTTCAGTGTCCTCAGAGCCTCGAGATCCCCAAGTACATGGCAGAACTTGCCGAAAAACTTGAAAAGCACGGACATTGATAATGCTTGGCCGGCATAAAGTATGATCAATAATAAAACTTAAGTATCGGATAAATGTATAATGCCCCGGACGAAACGTCCGGGGCATTTCAACAGCCGGTCTTAATAATACATATCAAATCCGTTCTCAAGCCTTTCGGCATATGTACTTCCTGCAGCTTCCAGTGCGGGGAGCATATAGTCCTTATTGTATCTTACGACAGGGATCCTGTCATAGGCACGCATTCCCATGTGGGTAAGACCCATCTCAAGATGCGAAAGGCATTCCAGTGTGCCTCTTCCGGTTCCGCCTGCGCAAGCCACGAGCACACATCTTTTATCCCTTAAAAAGTGATTGTAAGAAGCATCACATCTGCGCATTCTGTCAAAGAATGCCTTAAAGCACTCGGTCATATCCGACCAGTAAACGGCTGTTACGAACACTATTCCGTCAGCCTTGACAAGCTTATCGTATATTTCGGAAAAATCGTCCTTTATAACACAGGTACCGTTTTTATTGCACGTACCCCAGCCGTTTCCGCAGGCTCTGCAGTGTTCGATCTTACATCTGTTAAGGTGTATCTCCTCAACCTCGCAGTCTTTACTTATAAGACCTTTCTTTAACTGTTCTTTTGCCGATGCAGTAAGACCGTCCGTATTGGGACTTGACCATAAGATCACAACTTTCATAATAAATCCTCCTGACTTAAGAAGATTATACTTACGATCGTATCTTTTTCCTCATCAATACTTAAACTTGCATTCTCAATATATAATCAGATCCTGTCGGCTATAGTCTTTATAAGCTTCTCTGTCTTCTCCCAGCCAAGGCATGCATCGGTTATGGATTTTCCGTACACACCGCCGCCTACAGGCTGTTTGCCGTCTTCAATATAACTTTCGACCATGAAGCCTCTTATAAGGCTCTTAAGATCGGCGTTCTTTTCCCTGTAAGCCAATACTTCATCTATGATATCAGGCTGCTTAAACGGATCTTTTCCCGAATTGGCATGGTTCGTGTCTATTATTACCGCAGGATTTAAAAGTTCCGATGCCATATACATCTCATTGAGCTTGACCATATGCTCATAGTCATAATTGGATATATTCTTACCCGAAAAATCGGTGTAACCTCTTACTATCGCGTGAGCATATTCGTTTCCCAAAGAATGAGCGGCCCAGCCTCTGTATATAAAAGAATGAGGTGTCTGAGCTGCGCGGATGGAATTAAGCATCGCGTTAAAGTCACCGCCCGTAGGGTTCTTCATGCCGACCGGAACTTCTATGCCGCTTGCCGTAAGTCTGTGCTGCTGATCTTCGACAGATCTTGCGCCGACGCTTACATAGCCCAAAAGATCATCAAGATATTTATGATTTTCGGGATACAGCATTTCATCGGCCGAAAT
>JAGCCY010000304.1 GCA_017651385.1 Lachnospiraceae bacterium | reverse complement strand
CCTTTTGCATCGCCCGGGTGAACCGAAATGCCTTTAACGGTTACTTTTGCCGAAGCGGCATTAAAATTTTCATATTCAAGTATGTGACAGTCTCCGCCGTCAACAGTATAACCGAATTCCGCTTTAAAGTAGTCAAGGTCAAAGAACTCGGTTCCTTCGCCGATCTCTTCATCGGGCGTAAAGCATACCCAGATCGGGCCGTGAGCTATATTGTCCGATTTGGTCAATTCCTCGAGAAGCGTCATTATTTCCGCTACTCCGGCCTTATCATCAGCGCCCAAAAGCGTTGTGCCGTCGGAAGTTATAAGCGTCTCGCCCTTCATAGAACGAAGTTCCGGATATTTATCGGCTTTCATCATATAACCTGTAGCGGGAAAAGAAACCTCTTCACCGTTAAAATTTTCATGAAGAACAGGCTTTACATTTTCACCGGGTGCGTCAGGCGAAGTGTCCATATGCGAAATAAATCCTATGGAATGTGCCTTCTCATATCCGGGCGTTGCGGGTAAAAAGCCGTAAACATAGCATTTGTCATCAAGTTTTACATTCGTAAGACCTAAATCGGTCAGTTCATCTTTCAATTGACTTGCTAGGTCAAACTCACCTTTGAAACTTGGATGCAAGCCCGAATCCTCATCCGAAGTGGTATGGACTTTAACATAATTTATAAATCTTTCGTATGCTCTCATATATGTCCCTTAAACTTACTTCACAACAATGTTGACGATCTTGCCTTTAACGTAGATCTCCTTGACTATCGTCTTGCCCTCACAGGCTGCCTTGACCGGATTAAGCTCATGTGCCTTCTTAATGGCACTTTCGGATTCTTCATTAACGTCAACCTCAATGGTTCCTTTAACCTTTCCGTTTACCTGGACACCGATCTCGACTGTATCGCTCTTGCACTGTTCCTCATCGTATTCCGGCCACTTTTCGTATGCGATCGTATCGTCATGGCCTAAGCACTGCCACATCTCTTCACCGGTATGAGGGCAGATACATGAAAACATCTTTACAAAACCTTCAGCATACTCTTTTGGACATTTACCCGCTTTGTATGCGGCATTCATAAATATCATAAGCTGCGAGATCGCGGTATTGAAGCCTAACTTTTCAAAGTCTTCGCTTACTTTCTTGACGGTCTGATGATAAAGCTTTGTAAGTGTTCCGTCGTTTTCCGAAGTGATGTTTTCTTCCTCGGTAATAAACGTCCATACGCGGTTTATAAACTTTCTGGCACCTACTACACCATCCTGACTCCAGGGCTTTGATACCTCCAAAGGACCCATGAACATCTCATAAAGTCTTAATGTATCGGCACCGAAATCTCTTACTATATCCGAAGGATTTACCACATATTCAGGAAAACGCTTACCCATTTTGATACCGTTTGCACCAAGTATCATTCCCTGATGAACAAGCTTCTTAAAAGGTTCCTTTGTGGGAGCAAGTCCCTTATCATAAAGATATCTGTTCCAGATCCTGGAATACATAAGGTGACCTACCGCATGCTCGGGACCGCCTATGTAAAGATCGACGGGCATCCAGTGCTTTAAAAGTTCCTGATTGGCAAACTCTTTTTCGTTATCGGGATCGATATATCTGAAATAATACCATGAAGATCCTGCAGAACCCGGCATAGTGGATGTCTCACGTTTACCCTTTATGCCGTTTTTATCGTATTTCTTCCATTCGGTTGCATTCTCCAAAGGAGCCTGACCGTTCTTTCCCTTGTAATCTTCAAGCTCGGGAAGAACAAGCGGAAGCTCGGAATCGTCAAGCGCATAGATCTTTCCGTCATCACCGTGTACGATCGGAACCGGCTCACCCCAGTAACGCTGACGGGCAAATATCCATTCACGGAAGTGATAGTTGACCGTTCTCTTGGCAACCCCCATCTTTTCAAGTTTTGATGTGATCGCTTCTTTGGCCTCTTCAACGGTAAGACCGGTAAATTCTTCCGAATTTATGAGCTTGCAGCCTTTTCCGAGATAATCCTGTTTTTCGAAAGCGCATTCGCTTACATCCCGTCCGTCGATAACCTGGATCATATCGATATTATGAGCCACGGCATATTCAAAGTCTCTCTGGTCGTGTGAAGGAACGGCCATAACAGCACCTGTTCCGTAATTGGCAAGTACGAAGTCACCTATAAACATCCTTACTTCCTTACCGTTAACGGGATTGATACAGGTTACACCCTTAAGTTCGCACCCCGACTTTGTCTTGTTAAGCTCTGTACGGTCGAGATCGTTTTTCTTAAGAGTCTCATCGATATAGGCCTGAACCTCTTCTTTATTTGTAATACGGGGCATTAAATCCTTTACGATCTGGCCGTCGGGCGCAAGTACCATAAATGTGATACCGTAGATCGTTTCTATACAGGTCGTGAAAATGGAGAACTTACCGCCGCCCACGATCGAAAATTCAACTTCGACACCGGTAGATTTTCCTATCCAGTTTCTCTGAATATCCTTTGTGGATTCGGGCCAGTCGATCTCATTTAAGCCTTCGAGAAGCTTTTCGGCAAAAGCAGGCTGGTTGATGACCCACTGCTTCATGTTCTTTCTGACGACCGGATAACCTCCTCTTTCGGACTTTCCGTCGATAACTTCATCGTTTGAAAGGACTGTTCCGAGTTCTTCACACCAGTTAACAGGCATATCGATATATTTAGCGTAACCGTCAAGATAAAGCTGCTTAAAGATCCACTGAGTCCATTTATAAAATT
>JAGCCY010000303.1 GCA_017651385.1 Lachnospiraceae bacterium | reverse complement strand
TTTACGGTAAAATGTGCATTTATCTGCTTTTTCAGCAGATATTTCTCCGTTCTTTCTCTGATAAGCTCAATGGGCTCCACCATTTTGTTTTTTACATACCATGCAAAAAAGACGATCGTGAATACCAGGATAAGGATAGTAACAGGAAGTGCGACCCTGAAATAGGAAGCCACACCGGCAAGTCCTGTTCCGTATGAATAGAGAAGTAATCCGAATCCGGAAAGTCCCACTGCCTTTTCATAGACTACGGCGGCTTCCTGTCTGATCATGTCCAAAGAAGCTTGATCAAGAAGCTTATCAGAGCATAATATCCTGTCACCGGAATAGAGTATCACACCTATATCCTCCGACTGGTTGTAGGTCTTAAGCATCCTTTCGATCTTTACCTCATCCGATAAGAGCACTGTATAGCCTAAGGTTTTCTGATCTTCTTTTACAGCCTCATAGGTACCTATGTAATTCTGATCGCCTGTACTGATGTTTATGACGCCGCCGGTTTTCCCGTTTATCAAAAGAAACGCCCTGTTTAATGCCGTATTGTCTAACTGTCCGCGAAGCCTGAAAAAACGTCCGTTTTCATCAAACACGACCACATTTTCACTTCCCTGCATATATCCCGAAATACTGCTCTTTTCTTCGGAGAGGCCTGCACCTGTCCTGTAAAAAGAGTAAGTATCCTTATCTTTCAGCATATGGATGATATCTTCGCTGCCGGCAAGCTCAAGTGCACTGTTTTCCAGCATGAGAAGTTCTTCCTCTATACCGTACAGGATCGCTTCGGAAGAGGACCTCGTCTGTTCTTTAAGATTCCTGTCTATCACGGATCTTGTCAGAACGTAAAAGAAAACCCAGATAAGTACAAGGATGATCCCCAGCGCGCCTATGGCTGTTATGAAATTTTTGAAGATCTGCCCTTTCTTCATCAGTTACCTTTCAAAATATCCGTCCAGAACGCAACGCTCTTTTCTTTGTCATCGATCAGTTTTTGCTGATTGGGAGTGATAAGATCGATGTCGGAAAGGGGTACATCATTGCCATCCGGAACATCTCCTCTTACAGACCATGTTCCCGCCGTGCAAAACGGCTTTAATCCTGCTCCTTGTCCGTCTTTTTCTCCTAATAGAAAGCGAATGAACAACTTCGCGGAATTCTCATTTTTACACCCATTTGTCATCATCACCGCATAAGATGTGCGGCACCCGGAGAATGGCGTAAGCTTATAGACCGGTGCAAGACTGTATCCCACACCTGCAAGGCGCAGTTTACTTGAAACGCACCATCCAAAGTCGGCCTTGCCGTCATTTAATGCCTCCGTGACCTCGTCCGAACTGTTTGTAAATATGATATTTTCCGAAACCTTTTTCCAAAAGTACTCAGCTGCGTTCTCCGTTCCGTTAAGCTTAAGCTTTTCCCCGGCGTATGCTTCGTATGCATCTTCAAATTGGGCGCTATGGTCAAGTGAGGATGCGCAAAAAGCATAGGTGGAAAAGCTTCTTAAGGGATTTGGCATATATACCCTGTCTTTGTACTTCTCCTCCGTAAGCTCCCAGATGTTTTCTATCGGGCACTCCGAATACTCTTTTGCGCTGTAAAAAAGGATCTCCGCTTCATTAAGGAAAGATACCATTCCGTTTGCAGTATCTGCTTCCATATGTATCCCGATATCTTCAGGCAGAAAAGGTACCACAATACCCGTATCAACAAGGCGTGACTTAAATTCTCCGCTGTTGTCATTGCAAAGCACAACATCGCAGACAGGTGTGCCGCTTCCGTCGCCTTTTTCCACCTCTTCGATAAGATTGGGGCTTCTTAAGTCCCGCACTTCAACAAACAGACCCGGATATGCTTTCTCAAAGGCTTCCTTGGTATCAACCACTCTGGTCGAAACGGTATAGACCACCAGCGTATCCTCTTTAAGTGCCTTTTCATATAGTTCTTTCGGCGTGCTGTTGTCAGTTATGACATTTATGTTTTTTATCTCTGTGCCGGCTGCGTCCCCACATCCGCTAAGGGCAAGGGCAATAGCAAGTATCAGTGCTGCAACCCTTCCAGATATCTTTTCCATTCTTTATCACTCCCTATATCCTTTTTACCGCGGATAAATTCCTCAAGGGCGGTATCCATATATTCAGACAGTTTATCGTCGTACGGATGGAACACATTTACCTTAGGCAGATAATCCTCATAGCCCATGTATGCCCTTCCGTTAATGTATTCAAAGTCGGAGTTTACACCATTCCAGGTAACGCCCTCAAGATATTCCTCCGGCACGTTCATCGGACCTATCCCGTTTAAATGCTTGTTCTGAGAAGTATTCCAAATATAATTGATGGTGGTTATGGTCGATACCCCCCCATATACACTGACATCGCTTCCGTCGGAATAAGTCCAGTCAACTCCTTCTTCTCCGTATCTTGCGATAAGAGAAGCTTCCGGAGTCAGCATGAGAGAAAGAAGTTTTTCTGCCTGTTCCTTTTTATTGCTTCTTTCCGTTATTATGGCTCCTATTTCAGGCGCCTTCTGTATGTACAGTGAATTCCTTTCCCCATCCGGTCCCTCTGCCGGAGGAACATGGATATACCTTGCAAGGATCTCGGGATTGCCCTGATAGATCACGTCGGATATGGACGAGGTCGTAAAGGCGCCTACGATATCCCGGTCACTGTTGCAAACTTCCGTTAACAGTTTTAAATTTCCATCCCATATGCTGTCGTCCAGAAGGCCTTCTTCATATAATTCGTGACAATATTCTATCCCGGCTCTGAATTCGTCCGTTGCGGCATAAAGATCGTTCGAATTCTCGTTAAGCCCGAATCGGGAGTGGTAGGGATCATTATAGATAAATGAATTTAATATGAATTCCACGGGTGATAACGAGTATTCCTCATAAGACCCTGTCATGGGAATCTCATCTTTTATCCCGTTTCCGTTAGGATCCGCTTCCTTAAATGCCGTTAGCACCGCTTTAAGATCGTCGGTATTTTCCGGAATTGACAGAGAAAGAGCTTTGAGCCAGTTGTAATTTATCCAAAGGATCTGTCCGACTCCGTCTCCTTTGGAACTGCCGGTATTTTCGTAATATATCCTGTCACCGTTTACGTAAATGTCGCCTGATGATACATAGTCCGAAAGCTCGTCCTGAGTGATCGTAAAATCCTCTCCGAACATCACGATATCGATGTCGGCATCGGACGAAAAAAGAGCATCAAGAAACCCGGTGCCGCTGCTCTGCCTGATGATCGTAATATCAAGATCAAATCCCGTTTTTTCCTCAATCCACTTAATATAATAATTGTTTTCGGGATCCTGAACATGTGCAGACTCCGGAATGGCAACAGAGAGCTTTTCTCTGCTTTCTTTCGGAGTGCAGCCGTTTAAGCATAAAACAAACAGACACAGTATGCTTATGATCCCTGTTAAAGCAGGTATTTGTTTTCTTTTTCTCATAGCCTGTCTATCGATTTTCCTTTGGAGAGTATCCGTAATAGTTTTTAAATGTCCTGAAGAAATGATGATAATCTGCATAACCCAGGTCGAATGCGATCTCTTTTACGGACAATGTCTTATCCGTTAACAATTCCTTTGCCCGGATCATTCTCTTTTTCGTGATATAGATACTGAAGGTGGTATCAAAGTGCTTCTTAAACAGCTGGCAGATATAGTTTTTGCTGAAACCGAATTCATCGGCGATCTGCTCTAAGGTAAACTTTTCCGTAAAGTGTTCGTCTAAGTATTTCAAAAGCTCATTAAAAGTAGGATTCTCTGTAACAGCCTGCAAGCCCTCATCCGGAAGTTTTGCGCTGATCTTCACATATAGTTTTTCAAGAAGGATCCGGATCTCTTCATCGTTGATAGGTTTTAAGATATAATCATAGCCGGACTGTTTGAAAAATGTACGCACATCGTCATATTCATCATACGCGGAAAGCATAACAAACTCGCAGGACAGTTCTTTTTCCTTGATCCTTCTGATCATCTCATTGCCGTCCATCTCCGGCATCCTAAGGTCACAGATACAAACATCAGGGAGAAGGCGGCTCACTTCCTCTATCGCCTTCACCGGGTCGGTACAGCGCCCTACGACCTCGAACCCGTTTTCCATCCAGGGAACACGGCTTTCTAACTCCTCCAATATGATACTGTCATCATCCACAAGATATACTTTATACATTTCTAACCTCGATATTAAGCCCGGCTTATCTTAAAAGATAAAATCAAGTCCCCTTAACTCACCTATGCTGTCAACAATATGATCCGGTCTCTTACTCTCGTCATCTATGCTCTGATATATGGCATAGCCTTGACGTACCCATACAGTTTTCATCCCCATCTTTTTTGCCGGGATAATATCATTATCCAACCGGTCTCCGACCATAATGGCATCTTTTGGTTCACACCCCGCCTTATCAAGTGCCATAGAAAAAATCTTCAGATCAGGCTTTGCACACCCGGCTTCTGCTGAAGCCATTACAACATCAAAGTACTTTCCTATGCCCCAATTATCAATTCTTTCCTGTGTTCCCAATGCCTGGTTTGCAATGATTCCAAGTTTGTATTTTCCATGCAGGTATGAGATCAGATCAAAAACTCCTTCATACAGTTTTTCAAGACTGTTGTCCCATTCAGGCAAAACCACTCCGTAAGCCTTGGCAGCTGTCCTTATTGGTGTCGGACTTATCTTAGCTTCCTCATAAACCTTGTTCATAAATTCCGCCGAATCTATGTTTAGCTGTCGGATCGCGTATTCACACCGGCTTGTATAAACATCACTTTCATCAACCAATGTTGCTCCCAGATCAAAAAAGATCCACTTCATAGAAATGCTTTTCCCTTCTCTCATTTAAATCATTCCAAAATGCCTAAATGCCTGCATGATATTTGTAAACTCTTTATCATTATAGTACACAGGGAACGCAAAGGATATACACATCCGAAAAACAGATGTCGGCTGATTTCTGAAATTTTAGTTTTTCTCAAAATAAACAATATCCATCAAGTCGCTTATTTTTTCTGTCTTACCTGTCCGCTTATATCCAAGTTTCTCATAGAGATGCAGATTTCCTTCTTCCTGCAGGATTGTGTCCAGACTCCAGTTATCATCGCCGTAAATCTTCTCAGCCTCCAGGATTGCCTGCTGCGCATAGCCCTTGTTTCTGAACTCAGGCATTATCCATATGGGAGATATACGTTTCCTGCTGCCGTCCTTCTTATCAATAACTCTTATGCCACCGACTTTTATCCCATCTGCAACAATAAAAAAATATGTGGTTCCCGTGAAATCATATTTCTGCAGAATACGCTCATAACTTTCAGCCGCCGGACTCATATCATAATCCTGATATTTATCTAACAGGCCCTTAAAAGCATCCACCTGCATTTCCCATAATTCATGCATATCATCCCTGTTTGCCTTCTGTAATCTGATGCTCATGATCTCCTCCAACTATATCAATCCTTTTCCGCTTAGTCCCATTTTCAAATCCTCCTTTTATAAATAAAAAAGCACATCGGCAAGATCAGAATCTGTCCGGTGTGCTTTACTGAATATCTTTTCTTCGCCGAAGCCAGGATACACAATCCCTTTTTTCCCTTGTCTTTGCTATCCTTGATACATTCCGAAAGGAGGTCGCTTGAATATCCATGTCCCTTGAGCGAGCCTGAAACCCAAAGACAGTCTATATAGATATACCCAGGCGCAATAATAGGGTTCCAAGCATTCTCTGCCGGAATATACTCAATAAAACACTTTCCCCGCTCCACACTTTTAAGAAAAACAAGGCCTTCATCAAAACGGTCTGAAAGCCACGCCTTCTTCGATGACACCTGCACATCTTT
>JAGCCY010000302.1 GCA_017651385.1 Lachnospiraceae bacterium | reverse complement strand
TAGGTCAAAAACTGTCTGCCGGAAGTGATCATATCCTGGTCGGAATAGATATTCCACATTGAATCAAAGGTGAGAAAGTTATTGGTGATCGCATAAAGATGTGCGAGTAATCCGATTATAAATGTGCCAAAGAAAGCGGTCTTATATTCGGGTTTTATCTTCTTATAAAAAGATGACCAGATCTTATCGGGTGTCATAAATATGCTCCTATTTCCATTGGGTATAAACCCTTATTTGATTATAAACGAGGGCTAATAAATTGACAACAAATTGATTTGTCTGACTTTATTTAATCCACTTTACAACCAAAAACCCAAGTGTAATAATAAAAAAAGTATAAACTTTTTGATTATGGAACAGGAGGAGAAAGGTATGAAAATGATTTATACTGTTGAAGACAGGCCTTCATTCGGAAAGACCCTGGTCTTCGCACTGCAGCAGTTACTGGCTATCCTGGCTGCAACGATCGCGGTTCCCGCAATAATAGGCAATAACATGTCACCTTCGGCAGCGCTGTTCGGTGCAGGTGTCGGTACTCTGGTTTATCTTCTTTTTACTAAGTTCAAGAGCCCCGTTTTCTTAGGCTCATCATTCGCTTTTATCGGTTCTATGTTCTCTGCTTTCGCAGGCGGTGTTTCAATGTCTCTCGGTTATTTAGGTCTTATCCTCGGTGCAGCTTTCGCAGGTTTGGTATATGTTGTTATCGCTGCTATCGTTAAGTTTGCCGGAGTTAATTGGATCAACAAGCTTATGCCCGCAGTAGTAATAGGACCCACAGTTGCGATCATCGGTCTTTCGCTTGCAGGCAATGCGGTAGGCGATCTTACGACCGGTAAGGTATTTTTGGCAGACGGTACACAGGCAGCATCACCTTATGCATGTCTTATCTGCGGTCTTGTTACATTGTTCGTAACAATGATCTGTTCGGTATACGGCAAGAAGATGCTTAAAATGATCCCTTTCATTATCGGTATCGTATGCGGTTATGTGGTTGCGGCTATCATGACTCTTACAGGAATCGAATCACTTCAGATCATTGATTTTTCAGCTTTCTCCCATATGCAGTGGTATCCTTCTTTTACCTTTGTAACCGCATTTTCCGGCGGATTTACATTCGGCGAAGTCGGCTCCATGGGCGCATACATTGCTACTATCGCAGCAGCATATGTACCGGTTGCATTCGTTGTATTTGCTGAGCACATCGCAGACCACAAGAACCTTTCATCCATTATCGAAAGAGACCTTCTTGAGGAGCCCGGTCTTCACAGAACATTACTCGGTGACGGCGTTGGTTCCATGGTCGGTGCGTTCTTCGGCGGATGTCCCAACACCACATACGGTGAGTCCGTAGGCTGTGTAGCTATTTCCGCTAACGCTTCGATCGTAACGATCCTTACAACTGCTGTACTTGCAATAGTTGCTTCATTCGTAGCTCCTTTTGTAACCTTCCTTTCCACGATCCCCAATTGTGTAATGGGTGGTGTGTGCGTAGCTCTTTACGGATTCATCGCTGTATCCGGTCTTAAGATGCTTCAGCCCGTTGACTTAAACGACAACACAAACCTCTTTACCGCTTCGGTTATCCTGATCTCCGGTATCGGCGGTCTTGTGGTAAGCTTCGGCTCCATCACGATCACTTCCGTAGCATGTGCATTGATCCTTGGTATCATTACGAACAAGGTTCTTTCAATAAAAAAGAAAAAGGAAGAATAAAGATTTAAATAAAGAAAACCGGCTCGCGTGAGCCGGTTTTTTTGATGCATTTAATTATTGAAACGATAAGAAGATCGGAGTTACTCGATAACCTTGATCCATCCTTTAGGAGCTTCAAGTCTGCCCATCTGGATACCCGTAAGAGTATCATAAAGCTTCTTGGTAACAGGTCCCATTTCGTTCATGCCTGCAGGGAAGCAGATCTCCTTGCCGTGATCGACAACCTTGCCTACAGGGGAAATAACTGCTGCGGTACCACAAAGTCCGCATTCAGCCATATCTTTTACTTCATCAAAGTATACTTCTCTTTCTTCGGCCTTAAGACCTAATATCTCTTTTGCAACATACATCAAAGATCTTCTTGTGATCGAAGGTAAGATACTGTCAGACTTGGGAGTTACAACCGTTCCGTCCTTTGTTACGAACAGGAAGTTTGCACCGCCTGTTTCTTCAACCTTTGTACGGGTTGCCGCATCAAGATACATGTTCTCGTCATAGCCCTGTCTGTGAGCATCCATGATAGGATAAAGGCTCATTGCATAGTTAAGACCTGCCTTGATGTGGCCGGTTCCGTGAGGAGCCGCACGGTCATAATCACAGACTCTGATCGTTATGGGCTTTGCACCACCCTTAAAGTAAGGACCTACGGGTGTGGTGAACATTCTGAACTGATATTCTTCAGCGGGCTTAACGCCGATGACCGGAGAACTTCCGAACATATAAGGTCTTATGTATAAGGTCGCACCGGATCCGTAAGGAGGCACATATGCTTCATTGGCCTTAACGGTATCCACAACAGCCTGTACAAATCTTTCTTCGGGGAAGACAGGCATTTCAAGTCTCTTACAACTGTCTGCCATACGCGAAGCGTTTAAGTCGGGGCGGAAGCAGACGATGTGACCGTCTTCCGTAGTATATGCTTTTAATCCTTCAAAACAGCTTTGCGAGTACTGCAATACGCCGGCACACTCGCTGATGACGACTTTATCGTCCTCTGTAAGACAGCCGTCGTCCCAGGCACCGTTTTTGTAATTGGATACAAATCTTTTCGCAGTGGGAAGATAGCCGAAACCGATATTGGACCAATCGATATTTGCTTTTTCCATAATCCGAACACTCCTTTTGAATCTTTTTTGATTTAATACGCTAAATCTTTGAAAAACATTATCTGCTTATTTTGGCGAAAAGTCAATAAAGCGGAAGACTTCCTTGCATAAAGATGCATATAGGTTGTAAGATACAAGAGGAATGCGGGAGTATCATACATGGGGAGAATGGAGTTTATATGGAATTTCGTCCATGCATAGACATTCATAACGGAAAAGTGAAACAGATAGTGGGTTCGACCCTTAAAGATGAGGGAAACGGCGCAAAGGACAATTATGTGTCGGACAGGGATGCCTCTTTTTATGCGTCTCTTTATATGAAAGACAAAATAAAAGGCGCCCACGTTATATTGCTTAATTCCAAAGACAGCGAATATTACGAAGCCACAAAAGCGGAGGCGATCTCGGCATTAAGATCTTATCCTTCGGGGCTTCAGGTCGGAGGCGGGATCACAGCGGAAAACGCTTTTGAATACATCAGGGCGGGAGCATCCCACGTGATCGTCACAAGTTATGTTTTTAAGGACGGAAGGGTTGATTTTGACAATCTTTCAAAACTTGAAGAAGCGGTGGGCAAAGAACACATCGTGCTCGACTTAAGTGCCCGCAAAAAAGACGGCTGTTACTATGTGGTAACGGACAGATGGCAGAAGTTTACCGATGAAAAGGTAAGGCTTGCCCTGTTTAAAAGCTTAAGTGCATTTTGCGATGAGTTTTTGGTCCACGGCGTGGATGTGGAAGGAAAGAAAGCCGGTCCGGATCCTGAACTTATCGGGATACTTTCAGAGGCTTCCGAGGAGCTTGATATGCCTATTACTTATGCGGGCGGGATCTCATCAAAAGAAGATGTTGAGACAATAAACGAGGTCTCCCACGGAAAGCTTAACTTTACGGTCGGGAGTGCACTCGACCTTTTTGGGGGAAACCTCAAATATGAAGAAATGAAAAAATATCGCTGATCAGCCTGTGGCTCCTGCGTCGGTGTGCAATTTCCTGTACTGATGAGGAGTCACTTTGTTTTTCTCTTTAAATGCGTGTATAAGATGCGAGCAGTCGCAAAACCCCGTTTCCTGGCTTATGTAAGTAAGATCGTAATCGGTGAAAAGAAGCATGTTCTCGGCCTTACACAGTCTTAAAAACGAAATGTAGTGCTTACAGGATTGTCCGTACAGTTCGGCAAAGCATTTCGCAAAATAGGAATAACTCATATTACATCTCTTTGCCAGATCTTCCACTCTCAGATCTTCGTTTAAATGATCGTCTATATATTCGGTAATGTTATTGATGCTCTCGGATTCTTTTACATCCTTTAAGTCGTCAAGCTTAAGACCCTTTGCACGTCTTTTTCTTAGATAGTGGATCAAAAGCTCGCAGATATAAGAACGCGTAACGGAGAAGTAACCGAATCCTTTGCCGTTCATTTCTCTTATGCAGCCATCAAAGAGCCCTTTGACTTTTTCTCTTTCCAAAGAATCTTCATCGGATGAAAGATCGAGTTTTAAAAAATCTTCTGTTCTGGGCATGCTCGGCGGAAAACATGAAGTAAAGCGTATATTGCCTGTTTCCGAAGAATGCACGGCCGATTCGAGCTG
>JAGCCY010000301.1 GCA_017651385.1 Lachnospiraceae bacterium | reverse complement strand
TTACGAACAAGGAAACATATCCGGTAGCTTCGGAAAATACGGGATATTCGTCTCTAAGCGCAATGCCCGTATAGATCCTGTTTTCGGAGAGAGTTCCGTTTTTGACCTGATAGCCTACGATCTTGCTCTCTTTGGAGCTTAAGATTATACAGACGATCACGTACACCAAAATAAATGCGAATACAAGTATTCCCAGGTTTAAATGATGTGCCTTATGAAATTGTGCAATCTGTTTGTCTGATCTCATATAATCTCATTTAAAAGCCCCGGCGAGTTACGCCGAGGCTTTGGTATTGGGCGATATCTTATAAAGAAATGATTATCTTCGATTTAAGTGTTTCCGGAAGGTCCTTTTCGTTTACCGAAACGGAAAGAATAAAGTCAACCCCATACTTCTCAGAATACTTCTCAAGTTTGGCAACCGCTGCCTCAAAATCTTCAAGTTTGGTACCCGACATAGCCAAAAATCCGTCAAAATACATTTGCTGAAGATCGTGATCCGAAGCGATGATGCCTGCTATATAACCTAAAAATTCATTACTGGAATCAATAAAATAATCGGATACATCGATAAGACGCACTTTGTTATTTAACTCATACATGTGCTTGGTGCTTCTGTCCAAATAAACGATGTTACCCGATACTGTTTTAACTTCGTTATTTACTTTTTCGAGCAGGTGCTTGGTCTTTCCTTTACCCTTTTCGCCTACAATTAACTGAACCATTGGAAACCCTCCTGAAAGTAAAATTTCTTATGAATATTATAAGTTATGAAAGTATAAAAAACAACCTTAATTTGGACTGTTAATCCTTAATTTGATGATACTTCACATAATTTTAACATTTCACTCATTTCATTATATAAGCCTTCGGTTGTCGGCGCGCCGAGCACCAAAGCGATATACGGTCTTGAGTCGGTGTTCCTTACCAGAATGATGAGACAGTGTCCCGCATCGGTCGTGGTACCGGTCTTTCCTCCGACGATCGTAATACCCGCGGGAGCGGAAAAATTACCGATAAAATACTGATTGGTGTTTCTCGACGAAACCTGTTTTTCACTTCCGTTTTTCGAATGTATTACGGTCGAATAATCGTTGCACTGGATGACTTCCATAAGAAGAGGGTTATTGATGGCTTCGTTAAAGATCAGATAAAGATCGTATGCCGTGGTGTAATGGTTTTCATCGGGAAGTCCGCTCGGATTTACAAAGTTCGTGCCCGTACAGCCAAGCTTTAATGCTTCGTCATTCATCAGTTTGGCAAAATCCTCAACATTGCCCGATACGGCTTCGGCTATGGCAACGGCAACATCGTTATAAGACGATAAAAGACAAAGATGGAGCGCCTGATCCAACGTAAAATAATCTCCTTCTTTAAGCCCGAGCAGGATGGCACCCGATACATCAATGGTCTCAACGGATGCGGTACATGTGATGACCGAATCGGGTGACAGATATTTACATGCGACATATGCGGTCATGATCTTTGTGATACTTGCGGGATACCTTTGTTCAAAGGCATTCTGAGCATATAAAGCAGTATCGTTTCCCGAGTCGATCAAAAGAGCGGCACTGCCTTCGGCCTGCGAAAAAGAGGGATTTGAAACATTGCCCGAAAAAACGCACAGATCGTCGGCAAAACCCGGATAACGGTTGTCATAGGTTGCGTGTTCGAATGTGAACGTTCTGCCGATGGTACTTCTGGCTGTTTTTGTGTAATCTGAAAAAGGCATCCATAATTGTGACTTGTTGCCGCAACCGCACAATAAAGATGCCATGATAACGATAATAGCTATGATCTTATACTTATTTGTACATTTCACGCCACTCCAAATCCCCACGATCCAATGATTTAATAAGCAGTTCCGCAGAAGCCAGATTCGTGGCCAGCGGAATGTTATGCATATCACATAATCTCATAAGATTACTTACATCGGGCTCATGGGTTTTCTGAGTTAACGGATCTCTCAAAAAAATGACAAGGTCGATCTGATTGTGTTCGATCTGAGCTCCTATCTGCTGCTCTCCCCCAAGATGCCCCGCAAGATATTTATGTATTGTAAGATTGGTCACTTCTTCGATCAGTCTGCCCGTTGTACCGGTGGCATAAAGATCGTTTTTGCTTAATATTCCCCTGTAAGCTATACAGAAATTCTGCATAAGCTTTTTCTTTGCATCATGCGCAATCAATGCGATGTTCAATTAAAACACCTCTCTCTTCTCACGGTCCGGCAGTCCCGACCTGAACCGTACATTAATAACCACGCCCATACCCATATAAAGACTTAACAAAGACGTAAGTCCGTAACTGACAAACGGAAGCGTAAGCCCCGTATTCGGTAAAATGAACGTTGTAACTCCCACATTAAAAAACGTCTGAATACCGATAAGTGTACCCATTCCGACACATATTATCCTGCCTGCGAGGTCTCTTGCGCGTCTTGCTATAAAGAAACACTCGAAAACGATCAAAAACAAAAGAAAGATCACAGTGATCGTACCCACAAAACCAAGCTCTTCGCCTATGACGGCAAAAATGAAATCGGTGTCCGGCATGATGATATAATTGCCGTTTTTAAGTGAACTGATCACGTTATTGTTATATCCTTTGCCCCAGAGCTGACCCGATCCTATTGCTATGACCGAATTCATCTGCTGGTAAGCATCATCAACGTATTTTTCCGGATAGATAAACGATAAAATTCTTTTTCTCTGATAGCCGTCTATCAAAGTCTGTCCTTCCTTAAGGATAATACTGAAAAATACAATTATGGCAGGAACAGCGACGGCAAATGCCGCAAGTATATATTTCCAGCTTATGCCGCCCACGAGAAGCAATGTACAGATGATAATGAAACATACGATCGTCGTAGACAGATCCGGCTGGTCATATATAAGATATAGCGGGATCGCAGCCAAAAAGAAAAAGCAAAACAGAAACTTTAACGAATTTATCTTTTCCTTATATTTCATAATAAACTGTGCGAAAAAAATAATCAATAATATTTTGGCCGTCTCGGAAGGCTGAAAACGTATTCCCGCTATGGTAAACCAGCGCTGTGAGTTATTTGCGGTGTTACCTGCAATACGTACCGCTAACAAAAGAGCGAGATCCACAGCGTACAATACCCAGTAAAACTTAAGGATGATCGCATAGTCAAACAACGATATTACGATCATCAAAAACAGCCCCATGACCGCTCCGGCCAGCTGCCTTGAACGGTTATCGGGATTGGCGCTTCCTATCGCCAGGATACCTATCGTATTTATCGCGATGATAAAAAGTATTAATTTAAAATCATAATCTTTTATATGAAGATTTTTAAACATTTCAGATCTAACCTTTTAGCATTTCCTTCAGATTCTGCGCCGTTGCTTCTTTTGCGATCACTTTACCTTCTGACAGATATGCGATCTTTCCCTGATATTTGGGTTTTATCGACCACCTGGGCTTATCGGGCGAATAGTATCTTGCATCGCATATCCTGATCCTTTCCGGGCTTAATTCAAGTGCAAATACAAAGCCGGGAGTACCGGATTCGCATTCAATGTTGACACTTCCGTAAAGGCCGCCAAGTATAATGACGTTTCCCGAAGCCTTTATCAACGCACCGGGTTCTACGTCTCCGAGGATAAGGACTCCGGTTGAAAACTGAAGATGCTCTCCTTTGAACACGCTTCCTCTGTATACTGCGCCGAAGCCGTTTATATCATCATCTTTAAGCCTTGAACCGGCAAGAGCCTTTGTGATGCGGTCTTCTTCGTTGCCGGATTCAGAAACAAGATACAAGACGGTAAATTCGCCGTTTGTTTCCATTGTTCCGACTAAAGTGTTTTCTTCGACTTCGCTTAAAACCCTTCCGCTGAATGTTACGCAAAGCCTTCCGCCTTTAAAGAAGTTCTTTGAATCTCTGAACTTTTTTCCGAGTTCTTCGATTATAAGAGAAAAATCGCAGTCGGGATCGAGCAAAACTTTTATCCCGTTCGGAATGCTTTTGATGGTTACCAATGAATTCATATTAATCTCCGGTGTGACCGACGGCGCTTATTTCGGATGCCGTACCGGTTACAATGTCATCTTCTATGTCAAAGTAATACGTTATTATATCTTTCGATGTATCAACACAATATTCCGAAGAATAACCGTTGGCTATTCTTATTGCCATGGCTATCTCGGGGTTATCGTAAGGTGCATAGCATACAAACAGACCGTGGTCGGGCCTTGCGTGGCTTTGCTGGGCCGTTCCGGTCTTGCCCGCCACCTTTATGGGAAGCGATGCCATATAGGATCTGTCCTCCACCACTCTTCTCATACCAGTATGAATGATCTTCCAATAAGAATCGTCCATATCGATCGTGTTGTAGATATCCGCATCAAACTGTTTTATGAGATTGCCCTCATTGTCGGTCGATCTGTCGAGAAGAGTAAGATTATATACCGTTCCCGAATTGGCGACAGCCGTCACATATCTTGCAAGGCTGACTGTGGTATAGTTGTTGGTACCCTGTCCGATGGCCGAAGGTACCGAGTATTTTGTGGAGATCTGCGGCATGGATTCTTCTATCTCGACACCGCTCTTATCGCCCAGACCGTACATTAAAGCATATTTTGTAAGCTTTTCGATACCAAGGTCCGAATTGTATTTGTTGTTTTCGTCAATACTCAGTCTGTAACCTACGGTATAAAAATAATAGTTACAGGATTTTTGTATAGCCGTCGTTAAATTGATGGCACCGTGCCTTCCGGGGTATATCCAGCAGTTGTGGGTATCGGTGATCTCGGTAAAAGAACCCACGCATGTTATAAGGGAATTCGGAGTTACGACACCTTCTAAAAGACCCGCCGTAGCACTCACCATTTTAAAGGTCGATCCGGGAGCGGTACGCTGCTGTGTGGCATAATTGATGAGCGGAGTCGAATGATCCGCATTTATTTTTTTAAGGTATGCCGCGTCGGCACCGTTTGCAAGATAATTATTGTCGTAGCTTGGATACGATACCAAAGCAAGTACATCACCGTTATTGACATCCGTGATCACGCACGATGCGGAATAAGGATCCAAAGCCAGCTGTGCCGGTGTTATCTCAAGATTGGCTATCCTTGTGGTTATAAAAGTAAATGCGGTGATCCTGCCTTTATTCCATGCGGAAAGCTCACTTTCGGAAAGAGTTACTATTCCCTGATCGATAAGTATCTGACATATCGTTTTTGAACGTATCCTGTCTTCTTTTACCATATACTTATACAAAATACGGTCAAACGCTTCGTCTTCGTTAAGCTCCGAATTAATGATGTTTAGGATCACTCCGTATATCTCTTCCGATTCGGAATAAGGATTTTCAAGATTTAATATGGTTGTGTTGACCCAGTTTCTTGAAATCGCATATTTTATGTATTCGGCAAGCGAAATGGTCTCGTCGGTCGCCCAGGCCTGATATACGCTGTCCTTATCGTCTATAAGGGAGTCGTCAAGGATCCCTTTTGCAAGGAGTATATCCTCGACATAGTTTTCGTATACCTTCCACTCCGTTTTTAACTTTTTGTACGGAGTCTGGGTTTCGGTAAGTTCAAGATTGAGTTTATCGAGTACCTCTTTCTTTTTTATCAGAAATTCCGAATATACGGCTTTCTCGCTGTCGGAGGCATCATCGGCATCCAGATGGGAAATATCGATAACCGAATTGTCAAACAAAGCCACATATACATCATATATCGGAATAAGGATATCGGCACTCGTGGCATGCTCACCCGGTATATATTCCTTGGCGTTTATGATCTTTTTAAGTAAAAGTCCGGCAAGCTTCTGTTCAAGAATATGATAAACATCCTCCTGAAGCTTGCTGTCTATCGTAAGATACAGATTGCTTCCGGCTTTGGGCTCTACATAATCTTCGGATGATATGACCTTACCCATTGTATCGACATATACCGTTTCCGAGCCTTTTATACCGTGAAGGATATCCTCCTGGCTTGCTTCGATACCGGTCTTGCCCACTATATCGTTGGCTGAATATGTGGGATCCTTCTTCTGAAGTTCTGAAAGCTCTTCCGATGAAACTTTTCCGGTATATCCGATGATCTGTGATGTGTAGACGCCGTTTGGATAAACCCTTATCGTATCTTCTGCTATTGAAACGCCTTCAAGGATATCTTCGTTTTCCATTATGACCGCGACCGTCTTCTCGGATACGTTTGTGGCCATTGTGGTCGCGATATATTTCTGGTAAGTATTTGCACTCATTGCATATCTTATTGAGACAAGCTTAAGTATCGTATCCTTTGAAAGCTTTTTGGTATCTATGTTGTATCTGTCTTCACCGGTAAGATATTCCATGATCTCATCGGGAGTTGACGACGACTGCGCGTAAGTCATATTGTCGATGTATGCACAGCCGTAGATATCGGCCTTGAAACGCTGAAGCTTTGTGCCGCTTACCGAAAACTGATAACGGTTATAATCATCCACATATATATTAAAATCCGAAGTGATCTTATCGTTGTTTTCTTCGATTATCGCTATGGTCCTTAAGATGGTTGCATTTAACCTGTCGTTCTTGCCTTTGCCGGATTCGTAAACGTCTTCTATCTTTACGCAGTAAGCGAGTTTGTTGTATGCCAAAAGAACGCCGTTTCGGTAGTATATATTACCTCTGGCGGCGTCAATGGTTCTTTCCTTTTTGGTCTTTAATTCAAAACTGTCAAGATAGTCCTTACCGTTGACTATCTGTAAAATAAAGACTCTTCTGACAAGTATTCCGCATAATACGGCAAAAACGATCAGAAGATAAAGGACTCTTGATGTGATTAAGCTTAAGATATAGTCCTTCCACTTATGAAACAAATTTTCTTGCCTTTCTTATCTCATCTTTCTCAAGTAATTTATTGATAGACAAAAGTAACGGATAGATTATGACCGTAACTATTATCGTATAAATGCTTTCCGGGAATATGACCTTTGTAAAATAAAACGAAAACTCTGTGCGTCCCCGCAATAAGAATAACAGGATATACACAAAAAATCCGTAAAGTATATCACTTACTATGACCATGATCATCGGAAGCTTAATGTCTTCGGGAAAGAAGATCTTGTTGAACCCTCCGTTAAAATACCCGATATACATATAAATGAGCGCATATAATCCGATCGTGGGTCCCGTAAAGATATCGACCAACAGCCCGCAGAAAAAGCCCACAAGCATTCCTGCGGTATCTCCGCGCATCAAACTTACCGATACCGTAAATATGATCAGAAGATTCGGTACAGTATCGGCAAAAGAAAGAGCCCTGAACAATGTGCCCTGCAATATGAATAATGTTATGAGCAGAAATACTGTAATGATAAATCTTTTCATTAAGGCGTGTCCGTTGATCCCTCGGTTGTGTCATCTTCATTTAAAAGATCTTCGCTGAAGGTCAGTGAATTGTATCCGTTATTTACATCTTCTTCATCAACATACTGTTTAAGCTGCGTAATGATAAGAACGTCTTCGATATGTTCAAAGTCGACTGCGGGAATGAGCGTCCCCGATTTGGTTAGGTTGTTCGGGTCGGGATCGACCGTCGATATGTATCCGATAAGAATACCGGGCAGATATTTATCGCTTATGTCGCTTGTTACGACCTTATCTCCTTCCGTAACCTTGCCCTCATCATCGATGAGCTGTGAAAACAGGATAACTCCGTTCTTCATGTCTTCAAGACTGCCGGAGACGATGATGTTATTCTGGGATTTTAATACGGTCGAACTCACATTGGAATTGTCGGAAATGATCGAAGTGACTTTACTCCAGTTCGGTCCCACAACCGATATCTTGCCCACAAGACCGTTTCCGCAGATAACGTTCATGTCGGGTGTGATACCGGATTTGTAACCTTTATCGAGTATGAACGAGGAAAACCAGTTGCCGGAATCCCTGTATATTACACTCGCACCTATCTTTTCGTAATTTTCGTAAGTGTTATCGAGTTCGTAAAGATCCCTTAAAGTATTTAATTCGTATTTGTCCTGAAGCAGCTGGGTGTTTTCGTCTTCAAGCTGTTCTATCTTTTCGCGCAACTGCTGATTTTCGTTTATAAGATCGTAAACATTGACAAGTGCATCATTTTTGTCGGAGATATAGCCTCCTATCGATGAGATACCCCTTTGATAGGGTACAATAATATACCCCACAACATAGTTGAGAGGTTTGTTGAAAATGTCCGATGTAAAGGTTAAGACCATAAGGACACAGCATATGATCGTCAAAATAAAAAGGAGATATTTACTGGGAAGCGTAAATTTCTCCTTTTTCGGCTTGATTACAGGACTCATCTACCCATTCCTTCTATGGAATATGCAACGGAAGCATAATTGTCGTCGTTAATTACCTTTGAAAGGCCCTGGGCTACGCTTGAAAGCGGATCTTCCGCCTGATTTACTTTTAATCCGGTGCCCATTTCTATCGTCTCTGCAAGATGATTTACCAGACTTCCTCCGCCTGTCAGATATATACCGTGTCTGTATATATCTGCGGAAAGTTCGGGAGGAGTTCTCTCGAGAACTATCTTTATGTTATCGACGATCAGATTGAAGTTATCAAGCAATGCTTCGTCAATGCTTCTTGTGGGGATCTTTCTTTCTACGGGAAGGCCGGATACGATGTCTCTTCCGTATACGACCGCATCCTGTCTCTGAGCTTCAAGATCCCTAAGCTGCATCTTTACGCTTTCGGCTGTCTTTCCGCCGATGTAAAGGCATAATTCATTTCTTATAACGTTTTTAATGGTCTCATCAAAAACAAGACCGCCGCACTTTATCATTCTTGAGATAACGATACCGCCAAGCGAAATGATGGAAATATCGGTCGTGTTATAACCTACGTCAACGATAAGAACACCCTGAGAATTCTTAACGTCTATATCCATACCGAGACCGTTTGCCAGAGCTTTTTCGACAACGCTGATCTTTCTTGCCTTAACTTCGGATTCCTTTATAAGATCGTAAAAAGCACGTTTTTCGACTTCAGTGATATCTGTCGGAACCGCGATATAGAAATCCGCAGGCTTAACATTGCTCTTCATAAGATCGTTCATAAAGAATTTGATAAGAACTTCCATGTTCTTGATATCGGCGATAACACCATTCGATAACGGATATGTGATCTGGATGTTGCCTGGAGCCTTTTCGTACATTTCGTATGCGGAATCGCCGTATGCAAAAATATTCCTTTTATTCTGGATGGCGATCATATTCTTCTCGATGAATATGCTGTCATCAAGGCGATTGTATATTTTTATGTTGCTGGTACCGAGATCTATACCAAATGAATGACTGTTCATCTTGTCCTCCGAGAATTACTTTTAACTTTTCAAAATCGATATCTATGATAACATAATAAATCAATAATTTAAACAGTTATAAGGTGTTTATTTTTAAGCTGCTGAACAGTGGACAATATGCCGTATTTAACGTGCGGCCATGTGATCCCGCCCTGAAAATATGCGGCATAGGGCGATCTTAAGGGTCCGTCTGCGGATAATTCTATACTTGCGCCTGATACAAACGTACCCGCTGCCATTATGACCTTTGAATCGTATCCGGGCATATCTGATGGTTCGGGTCTTACAAATGCATCGACCGGTGAAGCGGACTGTATGCCTTCGCAAAAAGCGATGAGCATATCCGGATTTTCAAATGTCACGGCCTGAATGATATCGTGTCTGGTCTCATGCATGGAAGGGACGCATTTAAAACCTAAAAGTTCGTATATTCCCGCAGCAAACAAAGCGCCTTTTAAAGCGGATGCGGTTACTGTCGGTGCAAGGAAAAGCCCTGATACAAGCTTCTTAAAGCATTGAGGGAAGCTCCGACTTCTCTTCCGAGTCCCGGGCTTGTAAGCCTGTATGCGGCATTTTCAACACATTCTTTTGTGCCTGCGATGTATCCGCCTATCGGAGCAAGCCCGCCTCCGGGATTTTTGATCAAAGAACCGACTACCATATCGGCACCGTATTCGGATGGTTCGTGGACCTCGGTGAATTCACCGTAACAGTTGTCGACCATGACTTTAACTTCGGGCTTTACGGACTTTATATAGCTTATAAGATGAGCGATCTCATCAACGGAAAATGATTTCCTGGTCTGGTAGCCTTTTGATCTTTGGATGGTCACGAGTTTTGTTTTTTCGTTTATCGCATTCCTGATGCCTTCGTAATCAAACGCATCGTTTTCGAGAAGATCGACCTGTCTGTATGAAATGCCGTATTCTTTTAAAGACCCCACGGAAGGCCTTATACCGATCACTTCTTCCATGGTATCGTACGGTTTTCCTACGGGGCTTAAAAGTTCATCGCCCGGGCGCAGGTTGCTCATAAGGGCAAGTGCGAGCGCATGGGTCCCGCATGTTATCTGCGGACGCACTAAAGCATCTTCGGTCTTAAAGACTTTGGCGTACACTTTTTCAAGAGTTTCCCTGCCAAGATCGTTGTATCCGTATCCGGTGGTACCGTTCAGGCAGGCTTCGCTTACATTGCATTCCTTAAAAGCATATAAGACTTTAAGCTGATTGATCTCGCTTATCTCATCGATCCTTGCAAATTTATCTTTAAGTTTAAAAAGTATCTTTTCGCCCAACAGGTATACATCTTCATCAATACCCGCTTCTTTGTAAAACTGATTTATGCTTTCGGCCATAAGACTATCTTCCTTTCGTTTAACACATTAAGCATATATTCAAGGATCGCTTCGTCATCCTCATAATCGTCTTTATCGATAAATATGACCTCTTTTTCGCGCCTGAACCAGGTCATCTGTCTTTTGGCGAAATGTCTTGTCTCTTTTTTTATGATATCGACAGCTTCTTCGAAGGAATACTTTCCGTCGAGATGATCGAGGATCTCCTTGTATCCTATGCCGAGCATTGAAGTATTGGCCCGGCTCAGTCCTTTGTCTTTAAGGGCTTTTACTTCACTGACAAGGCCGTCATTTATCATTTTATCGACACGCGCGTCAATTCTTTCATATAATTTCTGCCTGTCAAACGTTAACACAAAATAAGCAAAATTGTAAGGGGAAATGTTCTGGTGCATCTTATCGTTGTGAGCACTTAACTTTTCACCGGTCTCTTCGTAGAATTCAAGAGCACGGATCATTCTTTTTACATTGTTTGAATGTATTATCTCCGCACTTTCCGGATCGACGGCCTTAAGTCTTTCGTACAGATAAAGATTTCCGTGTGTTTTAAGGTCTTCCTCAAGCTTTTCCCTGATCTTCGGGATATCACCCCGGCTTTTATCAAAATCCACATCATATAAAAGACCCTGGATATAAAAGCCGGTGCCGCCCACGACAATGGGTATATGACCTCTTGAACGGATATCCTTTATCGCTTCAAGCGCATATTCTTTAAACAATGCGGCGTTGAATTCATCGAAGGGATCGAGTATATCGATAAGATGATGCTTGACTCCCTGCATTTCCTGAGCGCTTATCTTTGCGGAGCCTATATCCATACCTTTATAAACCTGCATGGAATCGGCGGAGATTATCTCTCCGTTTATTTTCTTTGCAAGTTTTACGGATATATCGGTTTTTCCTGCGGCCGTCGGGCCGGAAATGATGATCAAAGGTTCCATTCAGACAATACGTTTAAATTTCTTTTCAAGTTCGTTTTTGGTTATCAATATAAAGACAGGTCTTCCGTGAGGACAATGATACGGATTGTCTAAGCTCATAAGCTGTTTCATGAGCAGGCTCATCTCCTCGTAACTTATCTTCATTCCGCCTTTTATGGCAGCTTTGCATGACATGGATGCAAGTTTTTCGAGGACCACCTTGGGATTGTTTATCTTTTCGTGTTCATAAAGTTCATATAAAAGGCGTTTGAACATTTCTTCGGGAGTATTGCCGTAAAGTTCGATCGGAACACCTCTTATCGCATAGCTTTTATCACCGAAATCATCGATCTCAAAACCGACCTTTGTAAAGGTATCCATGTTTTCTTTAAGAGAC
>JAGCCY010000300.1 GCA_017651385.1 Lachnospiraceae bacterium | reverse complement strand
GGGCCATTCGGGCCACGGGTTGTCGGGTGTTCTTTCAACGGGAGGCTTTGGCATCATTTCAAGTGCCGTTACCGAAGCACATCCCATTCTTATCACGGTTCCGATACAGTCATTACCGGTATCGCCTCCGCCTACGACAACAACATGTTTGTCTTTTACGATATTTCTCAATGTATCGGAGATGCCTCCGTTAATAAGTTCTTTTGTGACACGTCCCAAAAAGTCGACTGCGAAGAATACGCCTTTTGCGTTTTCGATACCCTTGGCGTTCAAGCCTCTTGCTTTTTTGGCTCCGCAGCATAATATAACAGCATCGTATTCGTCGATCACGGTCTTAAGATCGATATCGCGGCCCACATCACAGCCTGTTTTAAAAGTGATGCCTTCGGCTTCCATTATCTCGCGGCGCCTTTTAATGATACTTTTATCAAGCTTCATATTCGGGATACCGTACATGAGAAGACCGCCTATGTTATCGTCGCGTTCAAAAACGGTCACGCTGTGTCCGCGCCTGTTTAACGTATCGGCGGCGGCAAGCCCTGAGGGACCGCTTCCGATGACCGCCACTTTCTTGCCGCTTCTTATCTCGGGGATACGCGGCTTAAGGTCGCCCGTTTTATAGCCTTTTTCCACGATGAACAGTTCGTTTTCTTTTATCGTGACCGGACTGTCGTTCATACCGCATATACAAGCTTTTTCGCAAAGCGCCGGGCATACGCGGCCGGTGAATTCGGGAAAAGGATTGGTCTTTAAAAGCCTTGAAAGAGCGTGGCTGTCCTCATTTAAATATACCGCATCGTTCCATTCGGGTATGAGATTGTGAAGAGGACATCCTACCACCATTCCCTTAAGCTTCATGGCCGACTGGCAGAACGGAACGCCGCAGTTCATACATCTTGCTGCCTGGAGACGTCTTTCCTCTTCGTTTTTAAACTCGTGGAATTCCTTAAAGTTCTTTATCCTCTCTTTGGGAGAGATCTCTTTGTTTTCCTGTCTTTTGTATTCCAAAAATCCTGTTGCTTTTCCCATCTTTCAACCTCCGATACTTCCGGTTACTTCTTTAAAGGCTTCAAGCTCGGCATCATCATGGGATATACCCTGTTCTTCGAACTTGGCTATTGCCGATATCATCTTCTGGTAATCGACAGGTACCACCTTCTTGAAGTGACTTATATATTCGTCGAAATTATCAAGGATCTCCTTTCCCTTTTCGGAAGAGGTTTCTTTGACATAATCGGTGAGGATGGATTTTAATTCTTCGATGTCGTATTTTTCGGACACATCCAAAAGACTTACCATGTCTTTGTTGATACGTAAGTACAGGGTGTGATCGGTATCAAGTACATATGCGATACCGCCGCTCATGCCGGCTGCGAAGTTCTTTCCGGTCATACCCAGTATTACCGCACGGCCGCCGGTCATGTATTCAAGACCGTGATCGCCGCATCCTTCCGATACGGCTACGGCACCCGAGTTTCGCACTAAGAACCGCTCGCCTGCGATACCGGTTATATAAGCCTTTCCTGATGTGGCTCCGTATAATGCCACATTTCCGACAATGATATTTTCGGAAGGTTTAAATTTACTTTTATCGGGAGGCGTAAGTACAAGCTTTCCGCCCGATAAGCCTTTTCCGAATCCGTCGTTGGCATCGCCCTTTAAGCGAAGCGTAAGACCGGTCGGTATAAACGCTCCGAAGGACTGTCCTCCTCCGCCTTCGCAGTTTACGGTAAAGCTGTCGTCGGGAAGTACCTGATCCTTTTTGTCGTCAAAGGCTTTTAATATCTCGGAGCCTAAGATCGTGCCGAAGGTTCTGTCCGTACTGTCGACGGTAACGCTTATCGAAGGTTTGGAAGAAGCCTTGTTCTTTACCTTTTTAAACCACGGGAGCAGGACCGATTCATCCAGTGTCTTGTTTAACTTAAAGTCATATATGTCTTTTGCGTCAAAACGGTTTTTGCCGCTTAAAGAAAACTTATTGTTCAAGATAAGATCGAGGTTTACCGAAGCGGCGCGCGAATGTATCTGTACATCACGCTTTTTAAGGCAGTCGGTCCTTCCTATCATTTCGTCGACGGTCTTAAAACCTAAGTCCGCCATGATCTCTCTTAATTCTTCCGCGATATAGCGCATGAAGTTCATCACATATTCGGGTTTACCCTTAAAGCGCTTTCTCAACTCGCAGTTCTGTGTAGCTATACCTACGGGACAGGTATCTTTTGAGCATACCCTCATCATCATGCAGCCGAGAGATACAAGCGGAGCGGTGGCAAATCCGAATTCCTCCGCACCGAGCAAAGCCGCTATCGCAACATCGCGGCCACTCATAAGCTTTCCGTCGGTTTCGATCCTTACATGGGATCTTAATCCGTTTTCCATAAGCGCTTTATGTGTCTCTGCAACACCGAGCTCCCACGGAAGGCCCGCACTGTGTACGGATGAAAACGGTGCGGCACCCGTACCGCCGTCATAGCCGGATATAAGTACTACCTGGGCACCTGCCTTCGCAACACCCGAAGCGATCGTGCCGACGCCTGCCTCGGATACGAGTTTTACGGATATCCTTGCGTTCCTGTTTGCATTCTTTAAGTCATATATAAGCTGCGCAAGGTCCTCTATGGAATAAATGTCATGATGGGGCGGAGGTGATATGAGCTGCACGCCCGGAGTCGAATGCCTGGTCTTTGCAACCCAGGGATAGACCTTTTTGCCCGGAAGGTTTCCGCCTTCACCGGGTTTTGCGCCCTGTGCCATCTTTATCTGTATTTCCTGTGCGCTTAACAGATATTTTTCGGTAACACCGAAGCGTCCCGAAGCTACCTGTTTAACAGCACTGTTTCTTTCCGTTCCGAAACGGTCGTAAGATTCGCCGCCTTCACCGGTGTTTGATTTTCCGCCGAGTCTGTTCATAGCGATCGCTATCGTCTCATGGGCTTCCTGTGACAGCGAGCCGTAGCTCATTGCACCGACCTGGAAACGCTTTACGATGGAGTCGACGCTTTCAACTTTTGAAAGATCTAAAGGATCGTTCTTCGGC
>JAGCCY010000299.1 GCA_017651385.1 Lachnospiraceae bacterium | reverse complement strand
CTTATCCCGATCATATAGCGACCTATATGACCGGCACAAATGTCGTGGTCCCTTTGGACGATCTTTTTCATGATGCAAGATACGGGCTTAACGGAAGTGAGATAAAATTCGACGCTCCGTCATTTGACGAACTCATTCCTTCTTTTATCGAAGAATGTAAGATCGGCGACCACTATTATGCCGTTCCTTATATGCGTTCGACAGAAGCTTTGTATATCAACAAGACCTATGTCGAAAAGCTCGGTTATGAGATCCCCGAAGACATAACCTGGGATTTTGTGTGGGAAGTATCCGAAAAGGCCATGGAAAAGGATTCCGACGATAACTTTAAGGTAAACGGCCAGAAGGTCATGATCCCGTTCATCTATAAGTCGACCGACAATATGATGATATCGATGCTTAAGCAGTTAAATGCCGATTATTCCGACGATAACGGCAATATCCTCATATTCAACGATACCACCAAAGAGCTTTTAAAAGAGATCTCGGTCCACGGAAAAAGCGGTGCGTTTTCAACCTTTAAGATCTCAAGTTATCCCGGCAACTTCTTAAACGCCGGCCAGTGTATTTTTGCCATCGATTCGACAGCAGGCGCTTCATGGATCGGTACGCTTGCACCCCACTCTGATATAAGTGCGGATAAGCTTGTGGATTTTGAGACTGTCGTATGTCCCATTCCACAGTTCGACCCGGGTAACCCCAAGATGATCTCACAGGGTCCTTCGATCTGTATATTCAATAAAGAGGACGACGGTGAAGTTCTTGCATCGTGGCTGTTTACGCAGTTCATGCTCACAAACGATGTACAGACCGCCTATTCAAAGACCGAGGGTTATGTACCCGTAACGAGCAAGGCACAGAACTCTCCTGAATACATCGATTACTTAAGCCGTGAGGGTGAAGACGAGGAAGAACACTATGCCATCAAGATACAGGCAGCCAAGCTTCTTCTTGATAATACGGATAACACCTTTGTCACTCCCGTGTTCAACGGTTCGGCTTCTCTTCGCGATGCCGCGGGACAGCTTATCGAAGGCGTTACCAAGGCAGTAAGGCGTAAACAGACGGTAGACGATGCTTTTATCGATAAACTGTTTGACGATACCGCTTCTTTGTACCATTTAAATCAGGGAAATATGTCCTCGACATCCTACGGCGAAAAGCGCGATCTCGGTCCTCTTCCCAAAACCGCAGTCGCACTTATCACGATACTCATCATCGTGTGGATCCTTATCGGGGCATATTATCTTAACGGTTTTATAAGAAAACATAAGAAAAAATAGACAAAAAACATGCCCCAAAAGCATAAAATTGTGACATATGTTTATTGAAATCCTAAACATATAAAGTATAATAAAGACGTTTGATAAAACCATTCAAATGAAAAGGAGATTATTATGAAAAAAGTATTGGCACTTGTTATGGCCCTTACTCTCATCTTCGCTTTCGCAGGATGCGGTGAGGCAAAGAACACTTCCGCTAAGTCAGAAGGTGTTATGACATACGCTGAGTATGATGCAGCTGCTCTTGATTCCGAAGTAACTGTTGAATGCTATGTACAGGCACATCAGTCATGGTGGGACAACAAGATCACTGTTTACGCAGCAGATGAAGACGGTGCATATTTCTTCTATGAGATGGCATGTTCCGAAGAAGATGCTGCAAAGCTTGTACCCGGTACCAAGATCAAGGCTAAGGGTTACAAGAGCGAGTGGTCAGGTGAAGTTGAGATCACAGACGCTACATTTGAGTTCGAAGACGGTTCTTACATCGCACCCGTTAAGGATGTTACCGGTAAGTCTGCAGACGAACTTAAGGCTTTCCAGAATCAGCTCGTAGCATTTAACGGCATGACCGTTGAAGCTGTTTCCTACAAGAACAACACACCCGGTGATGATATCTACGTTACACTTTCCAAGGACGGCATCAATTTTGAATTCTGCCTTGAGTACTACTTAAACGGCAGCGACGAAGCTTTCTACAACACAGTAGGCAACCTTGAAGTCGGTGCAACGGTTGATGTTGAAGGTTTCCTTTACTGGTATGAAGGACCCGATGCACATCTTACCAAAGTTACTGTTAAGTAATCGATCCAAAAAATCAGGCAGGGCGCAAAGCCCTGCCTTTTTTATTGTTTTTATTTTACAAAATAATGTCTTCCGAGCCACTTTGACAATCCGTCCAGTCCCGGGAAGAACATTCTCTCGCTTACATTCTGCTGATCGAGCATATCGCGTATGCGCCAGCGGAGTTCTTTGGGGATGACGTATTTAATGGTCTTCTCGGTATACTTATCCAAAAAATCGGCCAGATTCTCTATGCCGTTCGGCACGATCGAGAAGAAAGAATACTGATTTACGATCCTCGGATCTATCGACGGAGGTTCTATGACTACCATGGATTTATCCGACATATCCGCATCGTACTGCTTAAGGCTCGGTACCACATCATTTAACATATTGACCGTAAATACGGTCGTCTTATGACTTGCAAGCTCGCTTTTGTATTTTTCGGGAAGGAGCGAATGTATCTCCTTCATGTCGATCCTCCAGATCATGCAGTCGTGAGCATCCATTTTATCAAGATTATTCTCACATGTCGCAAAATGAAGCGCCACCAGCGGAGACTGTGACCAGTCAAGAAGCCTTGTGGGCAGTCCGTAATGCTGACCCATGAACATCTGTCTCCAGACGGATCTTTCGATCGTAGGATCTTCAAGTGCACCGTATTTGGTAAAGTTCATCAGGATACTTGTCTCAAGCTCAGCCTTATGCTGTTTGCAGTTTCTGTCAAGGCTGGTCGTAAGATCAAACTTTGTATTGGTCATGCCCCTGTACAGATACCAGCTCCTGTTTCTGTCAAGATCTTCCCTGTATTCCTGCTGCGTGTATAACGGAAGAATATCTTCGATCGTTTTAAGTTCGATTATTTTAACCATCTCATCCTCACCTTTAAACACATAAACCGTATTATCATTCGGAAGGAGTCTCATCCTCCGAAGGCTCTGCCTGTATATTAATGTCCGTTCCCTTAAATTCATATTCGGGAATACCGTAGAACATCGAAGCTATCTCCGAATCCTTATCAAGAATTATAGTCTTCTCTTCTCCTGTCATAGAAGCTTTTAAAGCATCCAAAGATCTTATGTAATTGTAGAAGTCGGCCTTATCTTCATTGTTGTAGGCATCCGACAATATCTTCATGTATTCGGCTTCGCCTTCCGCAATGAGTATCGCTGCCTGCTTCTCGGCATCAGCCTTCATAACGGCAACCTTTTTGTCGGTCTCGTTCTTTATCTTCTGAGCTTCTGCATCACCGGATGCTTTATAGGCTGCCGCGATATTGTTTCGTTCTGAGATCATACGCTCATATACGGCTTCCTTGTTGTCATCGGGAAGGTCCAAAACCTTTATCTGAGACTGAAGGATGGTGATTCCGTAACCGCCTATATCGGAATTGGCCTGCTCAGTGATAAGGGTCGTAAGTCTGTCGCCTCTTGCCGCGATTATCTCATCCTGGGTCATCGCCGAAATAACGTTCTTTGTGGCATTATAAACATTTGCCTCAACACGCTCGTTGGCTCTTTCCGTAACCGCGGAAAGTGTCTGGATATACTTTGTGGGATCGGTTACCTTCCAGAGTACGTAGTTATCGGCTATCATGCTCTTTTTATCCTTTGTGATGACATCCGAGACCGGAAGATCGTATAATACCGTAGCCGTCGAAACTCTCTGAACAGTCTGTACAAAAGGTGTCTTTATGTAAAGACCGGGCTCTTCGTACGTCCTTACGATCTTACCGAACTGCTTTACTACCACAAACTCTTTCTGATGTACCACAAACGGTCCGTTAAAAAGAAAGATAACGACCAGTGCAAGTAATACTATTAAAATCGCTTTAGTTTTCTTTGACATATCAATATCCCTCCCCGCTGAAACTTCCGAGTGGGATTATACTTTCGGTATTGCCGTCCGTAATGATCACTTTTACATCGGGAAGTATTGTTTCCATTGTTTCATAGAAAAGTCTTTTCTTGGTGATGAGCGGATTAAGCTTATACTCTTCGTACATAGCGTTAAATCTGGCCACCTGACCCTGTGCTTCGGCTATTCTTGCGTTCTTTTCGGCTTCAGCGTCCTGAACTATCTTATCGGCCGAAGCTTCCGCTGCGGGAACCTGTTCGTTCTGATACTGGAATGCCTGGTTCTTGGCCGTATCGGCACCCTGCTTGGCCGTCTCAACGGCTTTAAAAGCCTGAATGATCGTATCTGTCGGAGGCTCCGAGTCCTGAACAGAGATATTTACGACCGAAAGACCGATCTTCTGTTCTTCAAGCTCTTCCACCATCTCTGCCTTAACATCGGCCTGTATCTGGCTTTTTCCCGTCGTCATAGCTTCATCAACGGTATAATTCGATACAACGGAACGAATGCTTGCAAGAGCGATATTTCTGAGTATATATTCGGGTTCCTTGGAATTATAAAGATATGCTATCGGATCCGAAACCCTGTATTCAAGATAAAAATCGATGTTTAAAAGGTTGAAATCCGATGTTATCATTATTCCTTCGGAATTATCGGTAATATTCTGTCCTTTTTCGGAAACCGTATAACCGATGCCGGTTCCGTGCGTTGTTATGTCAACCTTTCTCACATTCTGAAGAAAAGGTATCTTGAAGTGAAGACCTGCCGTATCAACCCTCACGATCTTTCCAAACTGCGTCACTACCGCATTTTCCTGCTCGGTCACATTGTAAAATGAGGAAAAGAACAAAACAACCACAAACAATGCGATCAGCACACCCGATACGATCCGTTTGATGTATATCGGTTTATCTTCGGAATTAAATATTCCTTTTGCCATATGATCACTCCTTTTTTATTTATCTATAACCATCTTTAAAATATTATCACCCCGATAAATACATGTCAAAAGCCGTGAAGCTGTCAAGGCTTCTCTCCCATAAGGCTTTCGTAAGTCACGCCGTAACGTTTCGCTATGGACTGTGCATAACTTTGCCCTTCAGGCTTGGAAACGGCTATCTTAAATGCATTTTCCTCGCCGTCCGATCTTATGATGAGCGATCTTATTATGTTTTTATCGCTTTCGTCCTTAGTCATTTCAAAGGCAAGCTTATGCATATGCGTGTTGTATATCGCCCTTATCTTTTTATCGGCTATCGCATTGACCGAATCATGGGCAATATAATATCCTTCTTCAAACGAAGTCGTTGAAAACGTCTCGTTTAATAAGATAAGGCTTTTCCCCGTTGCTTCAAAGAATATCTCACGGAAACGCTTGCACTCCTCGCCGAGTCTTCCGAGATCGAGCGTCTTGTCTTCATCGGCCGGAAAATGAGTAAAGATATTATCGACCGGTTCGTATTCAAATCCGTCTCCGGGTACATAGATACCGTTCTGCGAAAGCAAAAAAAGCTGGCCCACTGCCTGGGTGATCGTTGTCTTTCCGCCACGGTTAGCTCCGGTTAAGATATAAACGATCTTATCCTCATCGAAATCAAGATCGTTTTTTACGATAGTCCCGTTGTTCTTTATGGCGGCATCGATCAGTTTTATGTTGTATATGCCGCGGGCATGCATCTTTCGTGAAAACGGTTCGCGTTTAAGTGCCACCGGTCTTACGAATGACATTCCCTTTTTCTCAAGTTTTCGTATACGATCCGCAAACCTTATATAAAACATAAACTCGGGAATAAGATCCGTTACATCGGTAATGGTCACGTTTAAGTATCTGCTCAACGTTTCTCTTAAATTCCTTACGGTAAAAGAAAGAAGATGCGTGGCCTCACGGTTCATATATCTTTTTATGTCCTGTGAAGAATCCGCAGAAGGGACAGATGCCAGTCCCGCATATAAGAGCGGATTTCTTGCCGCAACCGTAAATCTTGCGGTCTCTTCCAGGAAGCCCGTATCCGAACCCGGTTTTACCTGATGATATTTATAGTTTTCATCCCAGGAGGTATCATCGTTTATCTTATCCTTTGACGATATCTTATCGTAAAATTCACCCAGGATATTGGACTTTAAAAACGGTTGTCTGTTAAGCGAGATAAGGCCCAGACTCTCGGCCTCGAAACGGTCGTTTAGATTAATGCCGACCGTGACGCTTTTAAGATTATCGGTCGATGCTTTAAGTCTTGCTATATCCTTTTTAAGCGCATCATAACCGTTATCATGATATATCTTTTCAATATGTTCTTTTAAGAGGATAAGGCCGTCAGAATGTATATCCGCTTCGTCCAAACATTTATACAACGCTTCCACGTAGCCGATATATTCGTTTAACTCCTCAAGGTTGTGCAATAGTTCCCAAACCCCGACATTCTCATCATATTTCTTCTTAAGCGAACCGTACTCCTTAAGGAAATCGACCTTGTCAAGAAGAGCCGTCATGTTCTCGCACATCGACGGGTTTTTATATATATCATCAAAAACACCGGCTCTGAACCCGCATACATCCGCGTTGTCGGTGATCTTCGAAAGTATCTTAAGTATTGCCTTCTGTTCCGTTTCACTGTCGGTAAGATCTTTTACAAAAGAATCCATACCGAGATCATGTAACGATACTTCGGACACGATATGGTAATCCGCGCTTATATGCGTCGGATAAAGTATACTTACACGTTTTGATGAATTGTCCACTTTGCGGCCCCTTTCTTAAAAGAACGCGTTTACAACAATAAAGCCTGTAAACATACAGGTGAAAAAAAACATGCGGCAGGATTTCTGCCGCATGTGATCAAGCTTTATACGGGATACGCTCCGTTCTTTGTGTCAGCAATCGTGGTGTCCACTTTTGTCTGCTGCGCTTCACGATATTTGAAGAACTCTGTCGCAACCTGAGGGAACAATGCATAGGACAGAACATCTTCTTCCTGCTGCTTGTACTGTTTCATCTCTGATTCGAGTGTTGCAAGCTCGGGCTCCGTACGGCCTGTAGCTTCTGCGGAACGTGCTGTTGAACGGGGTTCGCCGGGAATAACCTTGTCGATAACTTCCTGATTCATAGGCTTTACGGTCTGACCGTAGTTACCGCGAAGCAGATCCTTGAACTCGCCTGTTGCCATCTTGTAGCGTTCTCCCATGAGGACATTGAAGATAGCCTGTGTTCCGACGATCTGTGAAGAAGGCGTAACAAGCGGAGGCTCACCGCAGTCCTTACGTACTCTCGGGATCTCCTCGAGAACATCACGATATTTATCTTCAGCATGCTGTTCCTTAAGCTGTGAAACCATGTTGGAAAGCATACCGCCGGGTACCTGATAAAGAAGTGTCTTAATGTTAACGCCCAATACCTTTGTGGACATAAGACCTGACTTTAAGCACTCTTCACGGTAAGGAGCAAAGTAATCTGCGATCTCTGCAAGAAGGTTCTGATCGAAGCCTGTATCATAAGGAGTGCCCTTAAAGGTCTCAACCATAACTTCCGTTGCGGGCTGTGAAGTACCGAGTGCGAAAGGACTCATTGCACAGTCGATGACATCAACACCTGCTTCAACTGCCTTTAAGTAAGTCATTGAAGCAACACCCGAAGTATAGTGTGTATGTAACTGGATAGGAAGCTTTGTATTCTCTTTCATGGCCTTTACAAGCTCAGCAGCTCTGTAAGGTACGAGAAGACCTGCCATATCCTTTATACAGATGGAATCTGCACCCATCTCTTCGATCTTCTTTGCCATATCTGCCCAGTACTCAAGAGTATAAGCATCGCCGAGTGTGTAGGAAAGAGCAACCTGTGCCTCACCGCGGCCTTCCTGAACCTTATACTTATTGGTAGCGTCAACGGCTGCCTGAAGGTTTCTTAAATCGTTAAGACAGTCAAATATACGGATGATATCGATACCGTTTGAAATAGACTTCTCAACGAAAGCATATACAACATCGTCTGCATAAGGACGATATCCAAGAATGTTCTGACCTCTGAATAACATCTGGGTCTTTGTGTTCTTAAGGCCGTCACGGATCTTTCTTAATCTGTCCCAAGGATCTTCTTTTAAGAAACGAAGGGAAGCATCGAAAGTAGCACCGCCCCAGCACTCTACAGAGTGATATCCGACCTTGTCAAGTTTATCCAATATGGGAAGCATAACTTCGGTAGGCATTCTTGTTGCAATCAGAGACTGATGTGCATCACGAAGAACGGTTTCGGTTATGCCTATGGGTTTCTTTTCAACTTCTGCCATTTTTATAATCTCCTGTTTTATTGATAGTAAAGACTTTTTACAAAGGCCTTACTTAGAATACACCGAAAATAGCCATAAATGTTCCGGCTGCTACTGCGGTACCGATAACACCCGCAACGTTGGGTCCCATTGCATGCATGAGAAGGAAGTTTGTGGGATCGTATTCCGCACCGACTTTCTGTGATACTCTTGCTGCCATAGGAACTGCGGATACACCTGCGGAACCGATGAGCGGGTTAACTTTACCGTGTGTGAAAACACACATAAGTTTTCCGAAAAGAACACCTGCGGCAGTACCGAAAGCAAACGCGATAAGACCGAGTGCAACTATCTTTAATGTGGAAACATTAAGGAAAGCTTCCGCACTTGTGGTAGCACCTACAGATGTACCGAGTAAGATAACTACGATGTACATAAGTGCGTTGGATGCGGTCTCTGTAAGCTGTCTTACAACGCCGGATTCACGGAAAAGGTTTCCTAACATGAGCATACCTACAAGGGGTGCCGTGGTAGGAAGGATCATACATACAACGATCGTAACGATAATGGGGAATAAGATCTTTTCAAGCTTGGATACGGGACGTAACTGAGCCATCTTGATCTTTCTTTCCTTTTCGGTTGTAAGTAACTTCATGATCGGGGGCTGGATGATCGGCACGAGCGACATATAAGAATAAGCCGCAACCGCGATAGGTCCGAGCAAGTTGGTCTGTCCAAGCTTTCCTGCAAGGAAGATGGATGTAGGACCGTCGGCACCACCGATGATCGAAATAGCTGCTGCAGCCTTATTGTTGAAGCCCAATGCAATGGCTCCGAAATAAGCTGCGAAAATACCGAACTGAGCTGATGCTCCCAAAAGGAAGCTCTTCGGGTTGGCAATAAGGGGACCGAAGTCGGTCATCGCTCCGACGCCCATGAATATGAGCGAAGGCATTATTGCCCATTCATCAAGTACATAGAAGTAATATAACAGTCCGCCTGCGGTTCCGTCCGGACCGGGAGCTGCGATAATATCGGGATAGATATTTACGAGCAGCATACCGAAGGCAATGGGAAGAAGAAGTAACGGCTCGAATTCCTTGGCAATCGCAAGGTAAAGGAAAAAGCACGCTACGGCAATCATTACGTAATTGCCCCATGTAAGACTGAAAAATGCTGTCTGATGTACCAGGTTATTTAAAGTATCTGCAATATAAGACATTTTAATTCCTCCCGGTAGTTGTTTGCTTAAATTACTTTAAAGTAGCGAGTACTGCACCTGATTCAACGGTGTCGCCAACGGAAACTGCGATGCTTGCAACTGTTCCGTCGGAAGGAGCAACTACGGGGATTTCCATCTTCATAGCTTCAAGAATGATAACTGCATCACCCTTCTTAACTGCATCGCCTACGTTCTTTTCGATCTTGAAGATCTTACCTGCCGCACCGGCTTCAACCTTGATGCCGCCTGCTGCTGCAGCGGGAGCTGCTGCCTTGGGAGCTGCGGGTGCAGCCTTGGGAGCTGCCTTGGGAGCTGCTGCGGGTGCAGCTGCTGCGCCGTTTTCTTCTACGGTAACTTCATAAGCTGTACCGTTAACTGTGATTGTATAATTTTTCATTAGTCGTTCCTCCTGTTTGCTCTTCTTATGCTGCGAACCACAAAACCGTCTGCGGATGATGAAGTACTGTTTCCTTCATATGCGCGAATGGCTGCGGTTATGACCGCAACAAGCTCTAAATCGTCACTTAATTCAATAGCGGGTGCCGTCTGATCATCATTTTCCTTAACTTCCTTGACGGGAGCCGGCTTGTTCGGTCTGTTAAAGAGACTGAAACTGCTGATGATCAAGCTTATAAGTATAAGGACCACAAATACCGTTCCCATACCGAGCAGTGTGTTCAAACCTGCGGTTCCCATGCTCTTTCCGGCTTTCTTTAAGTTTTCGCCTACTGAAAGCTTTGCCTGGGCATCTGCCGAAATAAGCTTTGTGAATATATCGTTTGAATACTTAAACGTAAACGTTCCGTTAGCCTTGGGTCCGAAGAGCTCATAGGTAAGGATGATCTCGTTTTTGTTTAAATCGTATGTGTATTTACCTGCATTTATCGTGCCGCCCATATCTTCCTTGGCCTGAAGATAAGACGTAAGCATACCTTCGATCGCACCGTATTCGGCATCTACCTGATTTCCGAGGATATATGCCGGAGTCTCGTGCTTACGAAAATCCGAAGTCAGTTTGCTTAAGACTTCAGGTGTTGCAAGGCTGTCCGCAACACTTATAAGCATTTCACTTATTGCGGCGCACTGCTGTACTTTGCTCTCCTCAACCTGTGTATAGGTTTTTTCGCCGCATCCTGCTAAGCAGGCAAGACAGGTAATGACACATAAAAACATTGCTATTTTCTTTTTCATATGTCTTTCGCCTTTCTTAAATCGTTCCGTGCTTTCTTGCGGGACCTTCTTCATACTTTGTAAAGAGCATCTCAAGAGCTCCGATAACATACTTTCTGGTATCGGCAGGCTCAACGATCTGATCTACATAGCCTCTCTTTGCCGCACTTACGACATTATTCTGAAGTGCTGCGTATTCTTTTGCCTTTTCATCGATAACTTCGGTGGACTGGCCGTCATACATGATCTTTGCAGCGATCTTGGCATCCATTGTACCGATCTCGGCATTGGGCCATGCGATAGTGATATCGCAGCCGATCGCCTTAGAGTTCATAACGGTATAAGCGCTGCCGTATGCCTTTCCGATGATAACATTGATCTTCGGAACGGTAGCGTTGGCAAATGCCGCCGTAAGCTTTGCGGCTGCCTTGGCCATCTTCTTTTCTGCTTCAACGGTTGCCTTAAATCCTGTAACGTTTGTAAATGTAACGACCGGGATCGAGAAAGCATCGCAGAAGTTTACAAAGTCTGTAGCCTTTGCGCATCCGCAGGGACAAAGAACGCTGTCCATCTTCTTTGCTACCTTGCCGTCTTCGCCGATCACTTCGGATCTGTTGGCAACAACACCGACCGTACGTCCGTTAAGACGGATGAAGCCTGTAACCATGGACTGAGCGAACTCGCTCTTAAGCTCTATGAAGTTATTGTCATCTGCTATCTGGGAAATAAGGATTGCCGTATCGCCAGCACAGCCTTCAAGGCCTTCGGTCGCACGGTTAAGATCGTCTGTGCAATCTACATCATCGCTGTAACTATCGTTGTTTGAAGGTAAAATAGAAACGAGTTCACGGATGGAAGAAAGAACATAACCTTCCTCACCGATACCCGATACAACACCGGCTTCGTTCATAAACTTTGCCGAAGCGGTGTCACATTTTGCGGTATAGTTTCCGTCAAGTGCATTGGGTGCGCTTACGAAAAGCTTCGCATTTTTTTCTTCCATAAATGTAAAATCTGCCATTGATTCGGAAATTGCAAGACCGCCGCCGCAGTTACCGAAAACAGCTGCTATCTGGGGAATAACGCCCGAAGCTTTGGCCTGGTTTGCATAGATCGTAGCCATAGCGTCAAGAGCATCAGTAGCCTCCTCAAGTCTTAAACCTGCAGAATCGAGAAGTCCGATTACAGGTGCGCCCATCTTTAATGCAAAATCATAAAGACCGGCAATTTTTCTTGCATGCATCTCGCCGACGGTACCGTTAAGTACGGAAGCATCCTGGCTATATACATACACAAGCTTTCCGTCGATAAGTCCGTAACCTGTGATAACACCGTCAGAACTTGCGTCGGACTGTTTCAGATTGAAATCCGTAGCGCGTGCTGTGACCATTGCGCCGATCTCAACGAAACTGTTCTCATCGAGCAGAGAAAGTATCCTCTGTCCCGCTTTTGAAGTAGTGCTCATTAGTTTTACCTCCATTTATAATTATCATAAAACGTTTAATCGCATTCGCATGACAGTATATCATAAAAACCCTTTAAATATCAACAAAAAAAGAGTCGAACTTTCGACTCTTTTTACAAACATTTTTGTCATATTTTAAGTGTAGTGTTAACTTCTTCTTCGGCCTCGTGCTTAAACTCTTCGACCTTGAGCGAATCAAGCATCGGAAGATCCTTTAAACTCTTGACTCCGAAGGATCTTAAAAACTGTTCCGTGGTGCCGAAGAGCATGGGTTTTCCGGGTGCGTCTTTTCGTCCCACTTCCTCCACAAGATCGAATTCGATAAGACGGTTGATCGCATGATCGCAGTTTACGCCTCTTATCGCTTCTATCTCAAGCCTTGTGACCGGCTGCTTATATGCAATGATCGAAAGAGTTTCTATTGCGGAATCGGAAAGGTTAAGCCTCTTTGGCGTCTTGGCGATCTTGACAAGTGTGTCAAAATAATCGGGTTTTGTGACAAACTGATACGAATCTTCAAGTCTTATAAGCTCGATCCCGTGATCGTCCGATTCAAACTCCTTCATAAGTTCGTCAAGTAACTCTTCGGTCTTTTTCGGTTCTTCTTCTATTGTCTCGGCAAGTTTTTTTAGGTCCACAGACTCGCCCATTGCAAAAAGCACTGCCTCAAGTGCCGCTTTTTTATTGATATCGCTCATTTTAGCCTTCTTTTACCTTAATCAAGATATCTTCGTTTAAATTCTTCTGAACAGCAACGATCCTGCCCATTTTTACAAGTTCCAGAATGATCAGAAAAGAAACTATTATCTCTGCTTTGGAATGTTGTTTTTCAAGTAGTTTTCTGAAAGAAAATGTCTTGTGCTTTGATATGTAATCCTCGATATAAGATGTTTTTTCTTCCATGTCGATCTCTTCTTTTTCGACGTTTCCGAAATGACTTCTTATCGGGTCTATCTTATCTTCTTCACGCTTTAACATGAACTTAAAAACTTCCTGAAGTTTTGCAAGGTTCATGTCACCCACCAAAGCTTCGTAATCGATGGGATCCCTGTATTTTTTGACTTCATCGGGAAGAGTCTCGCCTTTTGTGATCGAAACTCCGGCATCGATCTGCATGTCCTTAAGCTCATATGCCATATACTTGTACATCTTGTACTCAAGGAGTTTTTCGACAAGTTCGGCTCTCGGATCTTCTTCCTCGCCCTCTTCGTTGACTTCCTTGGGAAGGAGCATCCTGCACTTTATATCCACAAGCGTTGCTGCCATGACCAAAAACTCGCTCATGAAATTCATGTCTTCGGTATCCATATCCTTTATGTAATCAAGATACTGGTCCGTTATTTCCGCGATCGGTATGTCATAGATATCGACTTTATTCTTTTCAATAAGGTGAAGCAAAAGATCCATCGGACCTTCAAAAGCTTCAAGTTTGACCGAAAGTGACATTTTTGATTTATGCTTTCTTAAGATTGATCATTACTATCTCGGCGGGATTAAAAAGACGCATATGGATGGTATGCATCCCAAGCCCTCTGCTTACTATGAGTTTCTTTCCGTATTCATTGAAAAGACCGCCGTCATATTTCGGGAAGAATTTCCACATCGGTGAGATAACGCCCTTTGAGAACGGGATCCTCACAACGCCCCCGTGCACATGACCGCCCAATGAAAGATCCGCCCCCCATTTTGCGTATTTCTCGAAATAATCGGGGTTATGCGCAAGCAGTATATTGTATTTATCCTCCGAAGGCTTACCCAAAAGCGACTCTATATAATCGTCCCTCATCGGATATAATTTTAGTCTTCTGTAATACTTATGCTCTATCGAAAGACTGTATACCCTTAAATCATCCAGGATATCTTCGTGGGTATTGACCGATATATCTATACCGTCTTCCTTTAACGCATTTATGTAATCATCATGCATGGTGCCGTAAAAGTCGGGATAAAGTCCTGCTCTGTATTCGTGGTTGCCCTCGGCATATATAAGCTTAAAATCCTTGTGGACCGCCTTTGTAAACTTAACGGCCGGCGTAAAATCCGCCCCGGGATAAGCAGTCATTATATCCCCGCCTATGAGCACATAATCGGGGTTTAAGCTCTTTATCCGTAAAAGAAGCTTTCTGTTGTCATGACCGTAATCCTTATTGTGAAGGTCGGAAAGAAACATGAGCTTTTTGTCCGAGCTTATCTTATCCGTGGTTATCGTGTAAGTACGGACCACAAAACGGTTTGAATCGATCACGATCATCACGATGACAAACAATATTAAACTTAATATTATGATCAAGGGTAAATATTTCAATAAAGCACCGTGCCTTTTTTAAAAATTAAGCCCTTGACTATTGCCAAGGGCTAATGTTTTTAGTTATATTTACGCTTTCTTGCTGCCTCAGACTTCTTCTTGCGCTTTACGCTGGGCTTCTCATAGTGCTCACTCTTGCGGATCTCCTGCTGGATACCTGCCTTTGCGCAGCTTCTCTTGAAACGTCTCAAAGCGCTGTCTAAGGATTCGTTTTCTTTAACGATAATGTTGGACATCTGATTACTTCCCTCCCTTCAGTCCCTTCACACATGACTGATTCAGGTTTTTCGTGTATTCACACTAGACCATTATAACAAAAACCACAAATTCGTCAACAATTATTTTAAAGCATGCCGTCAAGAGCAGCCTTCGATGCCTTTAAAGCTTCATCTATACCCTGCGGATTCTTTCCTCCGGCCTGTGCCATGTTCGGACGTCCGCCGCCGCCACCGCCTACGATCGAAGCGATCGCCTTGATAAGATTTCCGGCATGTGCACCCTTGGCCATTGCATCATCCGTAGCCTTGGATACAAGATTTACCTTACCGTCGGTGTCGGATGCGAGTACCACTACGCCTCCGCCCATCTTTACCGATAAGTCATCCGCAAGGTCTCTTAAACCGTTCATGTCAACGCCCGGAACCTTAGCTGCAAGGAATTTAACTCCCTTAACCTCCGTAACGCCGTCTAAAACATTACCGAGTGCATCCTTTGCGGCCTTTGCCTTAAGCGACTCAACCTCTGAATTTAAACTCTTTATCTCAGCCATCATGGAAGCGATCTTTGCATTAAGATCAGAAGGCTGTGTCTTTGCAGTCGATGCCGCTTCGTTGAGCATCTCTTCCTGCTTTTTATAAAATGCTATAACGTTTGAACCGGTGATCGCCTCGATACGTCTTACGCCTGCGGCAACGCCCGACTCCGAAAGTATCTTAAAGTTTGCGATGTCTCCGGTATGTGATACATGAGTACCGCCGCAAAGTTCCTTAGAGAAATCACCCATGGAAACGACTCTTACGGAATCGCCGTACTTCTCACCGAAAAGTGCCATGGCTCCACTCGCCTTGGCTTCTTCGATACCCATCACATCGGTGTTGACCTTAAGGTCTTCTGCGATCTTTTCGTTTACTATCGCTTCGACTTTTTCTATATCTTCAGCGCTCATGGCCTGTCCGTAAGAAAAATCGAATCTTGTCTTGTCGGGATCCTGATAAGAACCCTGCTGATGTACGTCACTTCCGAGCACTTCCCGGAGTGCAGCCTGTAAAAGGTGTGTAGCAGAATGGTTACGACAGGTCTTAGTCCTGTTTTCTTTATCAACATTAAGAGAAACCTTATCGGACAGCTTAAATGTACCTTTAACGACTTTACCGACATGTGCGGTCCTGCCGCCCGCAACATGGATCGTTTCGGTAACTTCAAATACCGATCCGTCATGTCCCAGTATCTTTCCAATATCGCCTACCTGACCGCCCATCGTTCCGTAGAATGTGGTCCTGTCGGTGATCACCGAGCCCTCTTCGCCTTCTTTTAACTCAGATATGAGCGAATCCTCACCTGCGATCGCAACTACGGTACCGTCACATCCGAGGGCATCGTAACCGAGGAATGTGCTCTTAACCGATTCATCGAGCGCATCAAATATGCTTGCATCGGACTTCTGCGAGAAATTGGAATTCTCTCTGGCAAGTTTCTTTTGCGCATCCATAGATTCCTTAAATCCTGCTTCGTTAACGCTTAAGCCCTCTTCTTCGGCCATCTCAAGCGTAAGCTCGTAAGGGAATCCGAACGTATCATAAAGATAGAAAGCGGATTTTCCGTCGATCTCTTTGGACCCCGATACTTTTTTCTCATCGGCGATCTTTTTAAACTCTTTCATACCGTTTTCAAGCGTTGCTTCGAAACGGACTATCTCTTTCTTGAGCTCATTAAGGATGAACTCTCTGTTCTTGGTAAGGAGCGGATAACTGTCCGAATAAACGTCGTCGATATAAACACTTGCCACATCGAGCATATCTTCCAAAGAAAGATCAAGCGACCTGCCGTGTCTTACGGCACGTCTTAAAAGTCTTCTTAATACGTATCCGGGACCACCGTTTGAAGGAAGAAGCTTTGCCTCATCACCGATAAGCATTACTCCGGTCCTTAAGTGGTCTGCAATGATCCTCATGGACTTTGTTGCCTTCTCGTCCGAACCGTATTTTATTCCCGACTTTTCTTCGATACGTGCGATAACACCCGTAAACAGGTCGGTAAGATAAACGTCGTCAACTCCGTTAAGGAAAGCAAGGTTTCTCTCGAGTCCCCAACCGGTATCAACGTTCTTCTTGGCAAGCGGAAGGAGTGTACCGTCTTTTTGCTTATCATACTGCATAAATACATCGTTACCGATCTCGGTATATTTTCCGCAATGGCATCCGGGTCTGCAACCGGGTCCGCAGGGTGCCTGATCCGATACATAGAACATCTCGGAGTCCGGTCCGCAGGGGCCGTACTCAAGTCCCCACCAGTTGTCTTCTGCGGGTAAAAAGAAAACGTTCTCAGGCTTAAATCCGGATTCGATCCTGTACTTTGCGCCTTCTTCGTCCCTGGGAGCATTCTCGTCGCCTTCAAAAACGGTGGCTGCAAGATGATCCCTGTCGAATTTGAAAACTTCCGTCAAAAGTTCATAGCTCCACTGACATCTTTCTTTTTTGAAATAGTCACCCAGACTCCATGAACCCATCATCTCAAAGAAAGTGAGATGGCTCTTGTCACCCACACCGTCTATATCGTTGGTACGAACGCAGCCCTGAACGTTACAAAGTCTTGTACCAAGGGGATGTGTCTTTCCAAGAAGATACGGCATGATGGGCTGCATACCGGCAACGTTGAACATTGCTCCGGTCGAACCGTCGGATACAAGCGAAACCGCACCGACATTTTTATGACCTCTTGCCTCATAGAACTTTATCCACTCGTTTCTTAATTCGTTGGATGTAAACTGTCTCATCTTTATCTCCTAAAACTTTTGATCAAAAAGTAAATTTATCTGCAAAATATGCATCAAGTTCGTCGATCTTTACTCTTTCCTGCTCCATTGAATCACGGAAACGAACGGTTACCATGTTGTCTGTCTCGGAGTCGAAATCGTATGTTACGCAGAAAGGCGTACCGATCTCGTCCTGACGGCGGTAACGCTTACCGATATTGCCGCGGTCATCGAACTCGCAGTTGTATTTCTTTGAAAGACTTGCATATATCTTCTCAGCGCCTTCGTTAAGCTTCTTTGAAAGCGGAAGTACGCCGATCTTTACGGGAGCGATAGCGGGATGGAAACGAAGGACCGTTCTGATGTCGGGATTTTCTTCCGTGCCGAGATTTTCCTCGTCGTAAGCTTCGCAAAGGAAAGCAAGTACAACACGGTCCGCACCGAGTGAAGGCTCCACAACATAAGGGATGTACTTTTCGTTTAATTCATCGTCAAAGTAATCCATGGGCTCACCCGAAGTCTCCTGGTGTCTCGTAAGGTCGTAATCGGTCCTGGATGCAATGCCCCAAAGCTCACCCCAATCGGTGAAGGGGAATGCATATTCTATATCTGTCGTATGATCGCTGTAGAAAGAAAGCTCCTCGGGATCGTGGTCGCGAAGACGTAAGTGTTCTTTGTCGATACCAAGGGAAAGAAGCCATTCGTAGCAGGTCTTTCTCCAGTATTCAAACCACTCGGTCTGGGTGCCGGGCTTGCAGAAGAACTCAAGCTCCATCTGCTCAAACTCTCTTGTACGGAAAGTAAAGTTACCGGGAGTTATCTCGTTACGGAACGACTTACCGATCTGGCAGATACCGAAAGGTACCTTCTTACGGGAAGTACGCTGAACATTCTTAAAGTTTACGAATATACCCTGAGCGGTCTCGGGACGAAGATATACCACGTTCTTTGCATCCTCGGTAACGCCCTGGAAGGTCTTGAACATAAGGTTGAACTGGCGGATATCAGTGAAGTTCTGCTTGCCGCAGTTAGGACACGTAATGCCTTTTTCCTTGATATAGT